>JBGSHH010000323.1:0-6170 GCA_041752355.1 Pirellulaceae bacterium
CGGCGAGACGTGCTTGTGCGGATCGATCAGCAGATAGCAGAACGCTTTGTGCTTATAGCGTCCCACACGCCCGCGCAACTGATGCAGATCAGCCAGACCGTAGCGCTCCGCCTCGTCGATGAAAATCGTATTGGCGTTGGGAATATCGAGACCGCTTTCGACGATCGTCGTCGCTAGCAAGAGATCGAACTTGTGATTGACGAAGTCAACCATCACCGCTTCCAGATCGTCTTCGCGCATCTGGCCGTGGCCGATACGGATGGTTGCTTCCGGCACAATCTGCCGCAATTTGCTGGCAACGATTTCGATATCGTTCACGCGATTGTGTACAAAAAAGATCTGCCCACCGCGCGCTAGCTCGCGCATGACGGCGTGGCGAATCAACTCGGGATGCCAACGTGTGACTTTGGTTTCGACCGACATGCGGTCTTCCGGCGGCGTTTCCAAATTCGAGATGTCGCGCACACCGACGAGCGACATGTGCAGCGTGCGCGGAATGGGGGTGGCCGACATGGTGAGGATATCGACCGTCGTGCGGAGCGCTTTCAAACGCTCTTTCACTTCCACGCCAAACCGCTGCTCCTCGTCGATGATCACCAATCCCAGATTCTGAAAATTGACATCCTGCGATGCCAGGCGATGCGTGCCGACAACGATATCGATTCGCCCGGCGGCGAGTCCTTGGATCGTTTCGCGCATCTCTTGTGGCGTGCAGAAGCGACTGAGCTTACCAATATCGAACGGAAACTCCGCCATGCGGGCGCGGAAGGTTTGGTAGTGCTGCTCGCAGAGAATCGTCGTCGGCACGAGCACGGCGACTTGATAACCATTATCGACCGCTTTGAAAGCGGCCCGCATGCTAACTTCTGTCTTGCCAAAGCCGACATCGCCGCAGAGCAGACGATCCATCGGACGCGCGCGCCGCATGTCGTCTTTGATGGCGGCGATCGCCGTTTGCTGATCGGGCGTCGGTACGTAAGGAAAGGACGCATCGAATTCGTGTTGCCATTCGCTTTCGACGTTGAACCCAATGCCGGGCCGCGCGCTGCGGGCGGCTTGCAATTCCAGCATCTCCGACGCCATGTCGGTTACCGCCGACTGGGCCGCTTGCTTCTGCTTTTGCCAGAGTTTGCCACCGATTTTGGCGAGTTGCGGTCGTCCTTTGGTGCCGCCGACATACTTTTGCACGAGGCCGATCTTCGCGGCCGGGACGTAGATCTTCGTACCACCGTGAAACTCCAGTTCCAGATGCTCTTCTTTCTGCTCTTCCCCTTGCGTGTTCTTGGTGATGAGTTCGAGGCCACGATAGCGCCCGATGCCGTGCGACAAGTGGACGATTAAATCCCCTTCGCGCAAATCGAGAAAGCTATCGATGGCTTTGCCTAGATGCCGCCGAGGCGTGCGTCGCAGCTCACCGCGATGAAACAGTTCGCTACCGCTGAGCAGCAATACCTTTTCATTGACTAGACGAAAGCCAGCGCTGAGCGTGCCCACGACAAAATGCAATGCGCCGCGCGCCGCCAGCTTGGTCGTGTGCAGGATCTCGGTCAGGCGTTGAATTTCCGCTTCGGTCGAAACGACGACAAACACATCTAAATCGTTGCCCAGGAAGTCAAGCTCTTGGCGGATATGATCGAGCTCGCCTTCGAAACGATCGACCGACTCGACATGCAACTGGCAACTTGCGCCATAGGTTCCCGTCGAGAGCGAGGCGGCGCTAGCCACAGAGTGCCGGCCCAACGCTTCCAAAACCACGGCGGGACTAAAGAGCGCGTCGGGATGTTCGACGCGTTCGAGATACTGCTTGGCAGCGCTGACGACTTGCTCGGGTTCCAGTAACAGCACCCAGGAATCGGGCGGAAGGTATTCGGTGAATAGCGATTTGGGTCCGCTCTCAGGCTTGAGCACGGTCACGTCGATCGCATCCAAACGATCGAGGCTGCGTTGCGAGGCGATATCGAAGCGCCGCAGCGATTCAATCTCGTCGTCGAACAACTCCAAGCGGACCGGCTCCGACCAATCGGGCGCGAAGATATCCAAGATGCCGCCGCGCACGGAGAACTCGCCTGGGAGTTCCACGGCGCTGGTGCTATGAAAGCCTTGCGTCACCAGCCATTTCAAGAACGGTTCGAGATCGAGTCGCTCGCCCAATCTTAGGCGGCGCGTTTGCGTGGCGAGTTGTTCTCGCTGCGGCACACTTTGCTGCAGGCTTTGAATCGACGTGGTGACGATGCGCGGCGGCGTGCGTTCAAGCAAGGCTTTGAGCGTGCGCAAGCGTTCGCCGTAGATATCGTCGCGAATACGATGTTCGCTCGGCGGGGTTTCCCAAGCGGGAAACCGCATGGTGGCGGCCGCCGTGAAGAGCGCCAAGTCGTCGGCCACATCGTCGATCTGCGCCAGTTCCGGACAGACGATCAAGAGCGTGCCAGGACACGCCTTGGCCAGTGCCGCCGCCGTCAGCGCGCAGGACGAACCCCAGACTCCGTCGATCGTGGCGGGGCGGCCGGCGGCCAAGGCACCCAACACATCGGCGAAGCTCGCTTGCGTTTCGAGGCAGCGGGCCAAGTCGCGTAACCGCTCCGCTGCGTTATGGGGCGGGGTCGCGGTATGCATGTGCGAGGGAATTGTAGAGGAGGGGGAAGTGGAAAGTAAAGATCGGATTCAGGTAAGCTAGGTTGCAAGGAGACAAACGATGGTGCCGGAGAACTCGCCCCTTGAGAGAGCCTACGCGGCAATTCGTGCGGTGCAACAGCGATTTAAGACGATCGTATCTGCGCTTCGAGGTGCGAACATTCCTTTCGCCGTGATTGGCAATCAAGCGACGTCGCTCTGGATCGCAACGGTCGATGAATTAGCAACTCGCACCGCGCGCGATACCGAATTACTCTTAGACCGCGAAGATTGCGAGCGTGCATGCTGTGCCGCAAAGAGTGTCGGATTATCCGTGCTACAGGATTCGGCGAAACTGCGTTTGGGCGTCGAAGGTGATCCGCAACGGCGTAACCTGGTGACTGTTTTCTGGGCGACAGAGAAGGCGTTTGAAACGGATGTCATTGTCGCTCCCCGAGTGAACGAAGCGATTGTGCTGAATTGCGGCCGGCCAGTATTGCCTTTGGAGATGCATATCGCGGCGCAACTCTCGTGGTATCGACTCGACGACCGAGTCGATATTCTCGATATGATGCGGGTGGACTTGATCTCCGAGGATTTGCCACAAGTGCTTCCTCACCCACTCGATGCGCGACTTCGTCAAATATTTGAACAGTATCGACGGGACTACGAGTCGTGGCGTTGGCACTAAGGTCGCAGCGATAGACGGCGCTGTTACTCTTTCAACTCCTGCTTGATCGCCTTCATCTCTCCGTTCTCCGGCAGCGCCTTATAGTACGGATCAAGCGGATAACAGCCGGAAACGAGGCCGTGGCGAGGGGCGGTGGTGCAATCGCTGAAGGTGCGGCAGACCAGCTTGCGCGAGAGTTCGCCGGTCGTTAGGCAATCGTGTGGTAGTTGCGGATAGGAAAGCACGACGCGCCCCAGACCGACGGCATCGATCCAGCCGGCGCGGACCACCCCTTGCGCGACATGCGGCAAATAATCTTGCAGGTAGGAATACGCCGTGCCCACCAGAGGCAGATCGGGAACGGCTTCTTTACAGGCTTTGGCCACATGAATCTGCCGCGCGACGCCGACCAACGGATCTTCCGGCGGTTGATAGCCATCGCTAGGTGGGAAAATGGCGGGGCGTTGGATGTGGGGATTGTAGTAGGGGCTGCCGCACGACAGATTTACCGCCGCGACGTTGTGAGCTTGCAGCAAGCGCAGGAGTTGAATTGGCTCTGCGAGATCGTATTGCAGAGGATCGCGCGGATTGACACCGAAGCCAAAACCATACGGCAGCAGCGCGGCATAGTCCATCGGCTGCCCGATCTCGCGACTCGTTTGATAAGGCAGCGTATCGAAGATGCTCAGCCGCACCACAACCATCAATTCCGGAAGTTCCGCCTGCACGCGTTCGATGATCGTGAGCAGCAGGCGGGTGCGTCCCGCGAAGTCGCCGCCGAACTTGCCAAGGCGAGTGCGCGCGGAGAGAAACTCGTGTAGCAGATAACCGTGGCAGGCTTTAATATCGACGAAGCGATAGCCGACATCGGCGGCGAGTTTGGCCGACGCGACATAGGCATCGATCAAGCGCTCCAGATCGCCATCGGTCCAGACGACGGCCTCATCTTGCGGATCGATGCCGAACTTGGCATCCAGCAGCGGATGATGATAGGCGATGCGCGGTTCGAGCCGCTTGCTACGCGGGCGGCAAAAGCGGCCGGAGTGCGTCAGTTGCAGACCGATCAGCAAATCGTCGGTCGTCGCTTCCAGTTCTAGATGCCCTTTGATGGCCGTATCGAGCAGATGGGCCAGGCCCACTTTATTGTCGGCAATCGCCATGGTTTGACGCGGATTGGCGCGGCCATCGGGCTGCACGGCGGCGGCCTCACCACCCCAAATCCACTTCGCTCCACTGCGGCCAAAATTCCGCCAACGCCGCAAGGTGTGATCGCTTGGCGAGCCATCCTCGTTGGCGTCCCAGCCTTCCATGGGATGAATCACCCAGCGATTGCCGACGCTGAAGTTGCCCACCTGCAGCGGCTGTGCGAGTGGCGATGCTTGCTCCGCAGTGAGAATCTCCTCATCAAGCGGCAGATTGATGCCTAGCTCATCCAATCGTGCGCGAAAGGCCGTCACGGTCTTGAGCTGCGCAACTTTGAGATAGCTTTCGGGCATGGGGGACGAGGCGAGACGAGAGGCGCGAGATGGGAAGCGAGCCTAGAGCGTAAGAAAAGCCGTCCGAGTACGCAATACGCACGCATCCCGACTCACATCTCCCGTCTCTCAAAATAGCTCGGTGATGAGTTTTCCGCCATCGACCAACTTCAGCGGTTGATCCTGATCGGTGATGTATTCGTCATGCGGATCGAGTCCGAGAATATGACAGAACGTGACGAAAAGATCCTTCACATCGACAGGGCGATCGGTGACCTTCTGGCCATCCTTGTCGGTCGCGCCGATCACTTGTCCCATCTTCACGCCACCGCCGGAGAAGCACGTGATCCAGCCATCGCTGTAGTGATCACGACCACCATCTTTATCGAACTTGGGGGTGCGGCCGAACTCGCCCATCCAGACGACGAGCGTGTTATCCAGCATGCCCCGATCTTGCAGGTCTTTGAGCAGGGTGGCGTAGGCGGGATCGGTCTCGGCGGCGAGTTCCGGATTCTCGGCGAAGCCGCGCTTGTGCGTATCCCATCCTTGGTCGTTCTGACTGCCGCCGTTGATCACTTCGACAAAGCTCACTCCTTTTTCGACCAGCCGGCGGGCAAGCAAACAACCTTGGCCAAAGCCAGTGCGACCGTAGGCGTCGCGCAACTTGTCTGGCTCGCTATCGAGTTTGAACACGTCGAGCAAAGGGCTAAGCACGAAGCGGCTGGTGCGATCGTAAATCGCCTGCTTCTCCGCGACCGCTTTGCTGCCACCGTTTTGCGCGAACTGCCCATCGAAGCGGGAGGAAAGATCAAGGCGGCGTTTGAGCACTTCCGGCGACACCACCGGCAACACATCCGGTGGGAGTTGACCCGGTTCATCGATTTTGAACGATTCGTACTTGGCCCCCAACACGCCGGAATTGACGTCGCGCGTTTTGATGCGCGGCTTGCCCACGCGCACAAACGCAGGCAGATCGAAACCAGGATCCCAGCGATCGCGTGCGACAACCGAACCCCACGTGGGATAGTTGATCGTCGGCGTGATGGGATAGCCCGTGCGAACGAGTTTGATCGCGCGGAAATGATCGCGTTCGCCACTTTTCATCGACCGAATCAAGGCGATCTTGTCCATCACTTTGGCTGTTTCCGGCCAATACTCGGAGATTTCCACGCCCGGCAAGTTGGTGTTGATCGCCGTGGATGGCCCTTGAAACTCGGAGCCGACCTTGGGGTTAAACGTCTCAAACTGGCTCGGTCCCCCATCCATCCACAGCAAGATCATCGACTTGCCCTGCTTGCGCAGTTCGTCCGCTTTGGCGATTAAGAGATCGCGCCAACTGAGCGAGACAGTGCCGACAGCGGCCGTCGCGGCGAGCGTCTTTAGAAAGCCGCGGCGCGCGATGACGCCATCGCGGT
>JBGSHH010000324.1:0-3336 GCA_041752355.1 Pirellulaceae bacterium
CAAACCACCCACCAATCCGAGTGCGAGTAGGAAGCGTTTCATGGCAGTGTTCTCCGGGAAAGCAGGGCATTTTCAGGATCGAGATTCAGGGGAAATCGTTTCCCGCTGGCAACGATAGTAGTGAATGCACAGCCTGCGCCAAAAACCGGCATGTTCGTTGCAAGATTATGACAGCGAACAACTTGCGGCTTTTTCTGTGATTTGTGCCGATTCTTCGCTGGGGAAGAAATGTCGTCAGTGTGATGTCGTTCTGCCGTCGATTAGATAACAAGCCGAGGGCGATCACAGACGCGCCAAGCTGTTGGGAAGAATGATGGTTCCGTGCCGCGCGGCTCGTTACACTATTCGCCTGGGGCAAGTTGCCTGAATTGGCTCAGAACGCCCGATGTTGACCTTCCCACCTCTTTGGAAACCTCTCCATGAATCTTTCCCTCCGCGCTGCGCTACTCACGCTGATTGGTCTCCTGGCCTTGGTCGGTTCAGGTGCTTACGCCGAAGATGTACCTGCTCATGACGCCGTCAAACCGGCCCCGCGCGATGGCAATTGGATGAAGCGGCACGACAGCTTCAACGAACGTGTCAAAAAAGGTAACGTCGATCTCGTTTTCATTGGCGACTCCATCACCCAAGGCTGGGAAGGGAGTGGCAAGAATGTGTGGGCCAAATTCTATGGTGCGCGCAACGCAGTGAATCTCGGCATTGGTGGCGATCGGACCCAGCATGTGCTGTGGCGCTTGCAGAACGGCAATATCAAAGGCATCTCGCCGAAACTGGCCGTGATCATGATCGGCACGAATAACTCCGGCAGCAATTCCTCGCAGCAAATCGCCGATGGCGTAAAGGCGATCGTTGGGCAACTGCGTCACGATGTGCCGAACACGAAGATCTTGGTGTTGGGAATTTTTCCGCGCGGTGAAAAGTCGGACGACAAGAAACGTCTGGTCAACAAGGGCGCTAACGAACTAATTGCGAAGTTGGCCGACGACAAGAACGTTTTCTATCTCGATATCGGTGCCAAGTTTCTCAACGACGACGGCACGCTCAGCAAGGAGATCATGCCCGACCTTTTGCATTTGAACGAAAAGAGCTACACCATTTGGGCCGAATCGATCGAGCCTTCGGTCGCCAAACTAATGGGCGAAGAAGCCAAGCAGTAAGGCGACTCCTCGTTAACTATTCCCCTTCGCCGGAAGCTTGATTGTCTTCGGCGGAGGGGGCATTCGTCGCAGGCAGATCGAGCTCTTTTAGCAACGCTTCGGCCTTCGCGACTTGATCCGAAGCCCATGGCTTATCGGCGTAAAGCGTGATCAATGCTTGACAGATCGAGCGGGCAGAACTCGGATCATGAGCGGCGATGTTTTGCGCCTCGAGCAAGCGCGCGGTGAGCGTCTTTTGGTGATCGATGCGGCTCTTCGTCGCTCGATCGCGCAAGTTCGCCAATTGCCGACGAGCGAGATCGACACAGCGTTTCATATTGATGGTCGCGGTGGTTATCCCTTTCTCCTCTTTAATACCTCCGTACAAATCGATCAACGCCTGCAGGCGTTCCGCCGCTTGTTCGGGAGCGATCCGTTCCAAACTCATGGCATCCAAGTAGGCTTGCTCGACCGGCAGCAACAAGTCCGCGCCGCGCACCCGTCGCGAGCGAAATTCCAAGCGTCGTTGCAATCGATAGAGTTCCAACTCTTCTCGATATGCTTGCACGTCGCTGTAATGCTCATGCCCGGAGTAGTTCGCCAGAAACTCTGTCATTTGAGGTTCGACATCCGCGAGCCGGCTCGGATCATCCTCCTTCACTGCGGCGTCAATCTTGGCGTACAACGAATCGGCCGAAGCAGGCAGCGTGAAGTACCACGAAATCGACCCGGCGGCAGCGAATAAAGCGAGTATCACCGACAGAGTCATCCAGAGCGGCGTGCCATCTTCCTCGAGCGGTGGCAGCGTCTCCGGCGTCGGCTGCGGGGCGTTGTCGACAACCGTGAAGTGCCTGGTCGAAGAGTGGTGTGGCTCTGTTTCTTTGGGTGGCGACTTGGTGATGATCGTCGCCGCGCGCGTGGGCTGCGGGGAGACTTCTTCCATTGGCCGTTCGATTGGTTCTTCGTCGGGGCGAGCGATCGTCGTCCGTTTCGCGATCATGACTGGCGAGGGACGAGGATTGTCTTCCAGACGTAGTTCAAAATCGTCATCGGAAGGAGCTTCATCTTCCATGCCCGAAAGCGCGTGGAGCATCGCCTTCAGACGGTTGGAGAGCACCAAAGCGGTCGCCAGCCGATCTTGCGGTTCTTTCGCCAGCAGTTGCGTGATGATGCTTTCAAATTCTGGCGGCGTCGTTGGCGCGTAGCGTCTCACGTGCGGCACCGGATCGTACTTCAAGGCGTGCAATACTTCGGGCAGCGACGCGCCACCAAAAGGCGGGCGACGCGCCAACAGCGCGAAGAGTACACTTCCTAAACTATACAAATCACAGCGCACTGTAACCGAGCGACCATCGGCTTGCTCCGGGGCCATGTAATCCGCCGTCCCGAGCACGCCGCCGTCGGCCGTCAAGTGATTCATGCCATACAGTTTGGCGATGCCGAAGTCGGTTAGTTTGATCGTGCCATCGTGGGCGATGAGCAAATTCGCAGGCTTCAAATCGCGATGGATCACGCCGACATCATGGGCGTGCTTCAGCCCTTGGCAAATCTCAATGCCGATTCGACAAACTTCCCGCCAATCGAAACGCCGTCCCGAATGCAGTTCGTCTTGCAGGTTGCGTCCTTCGACCAGTTCCATGGCATAGAACAAGTGGCCATCGTGCTCGCCATAGCCGAACAGCTGCACGATATTCGGATGCCGCAATGCTTTGAGCGTTTCAATCTCGGCTTTGAAGCGTTCGCGGAAACCAGGATCATCAGCCAATACTGGCGAAAGTACTTTGATCGCGGCGCGTTGGCCTGTCCCTTCATCGACCCCGGCATAGACCGCCCCCATGCCGCCTCGGCCAATCATCCGCTCGATCTTATAGGGGCCTAGCTGTTCCAGCGGCATGAATGGATTTGTCCGAAGAAGACGGCCAAGAAAACGGTGAGCGATTCAAACATCGCCTCTTGCGCAACATACTAGCGGCCAGCGGAACTTTCCAGCCGCTATGTGGCGGAATGCGGGAAGTAGGGTGAGGCGGACATACTACTTCTGTCTGCCATCCCGCAGACTTATCACGAACTGGCCACCGTCCAACGCCGAAAATGCTCGCTAAATGCCAACTCGGGATCGACGATGCGGCGGCGAAGCTGGGCACTCAATTCGCCGGCATCGCGATTCTCGGCCAATTGTCGCAAATAGCTTCGCAGGCAA
>JBGSHH010000325.1:0-7794 GCA_041752355.1 Pirellulaceae bacterium
ATGAGTTGAATGTGATCGCTATTGCTGCATACGAACTTCCGCCCCCAATCATCGAAGCACATGCCATGCTGGCCGCCACCACTGGTGACGATGAACTGGCTGGGGTCGCGCGGATCGAAAGCGAAGTCGCGGCCGCGCAGTGAGAGCGGCTTACCGGTCGGCTGGCCGTTAGCGTCGAGATGTTGCAATTCCGCGCCTGCGGTACTAACAGCGACATGGATGCGATTATCAAGCCCCCAGCAAAACGAATTGAGCAGCCCTTGCACGTTGCCGCGTCCCAAGCCCGTGAAGATCACGCGCCGCACATCCGCCTGATGGTCGCCATCGGTATCCTTAAGGTAGAGAATCTCCGGCGCAGCACCGACGAAGACTCCGCCGTCGTAGCAGGCAATTGCAGTCGGCCACGAAAGCCCCTTGGCGAAAATGACGCTCTTATCGAAGACGCCATTACCGTCGGTATCTTCCAGGCGGCGAATGCGACCGAGTTTTTCTTTGTCTTGCTCACTGTAGTCGCGCATCTCGACGACATACAGCCGACCATCTTCATCGAACGCAGCCGCCACGGGACTCGTCACCAGCGGCTCCGCAGCCACGAGTTGTAGCTGATAGCCTGGGGCGACTTCAAAAGTCTTTAAGGCGTCCGCGGGCTCCGTCGGCGGAATGCGCTGCAGTTCGGCGGAATAGTCGCGGTCGATCGAATCTTGCGCGGCGAGCGTGGCGCCAGCAGCTAGGATGACAACGGCCGTCAAAAGCTGGTAGATTTGTTGGTGGCTCATAGTCGTATTATCGCCGATGGTGGCGTAGGCTTCCAGTCTGCGATGGATTCTCCCTGCAAGAATACACATCATGAAATTCGCAATCTGTAACGAGACGTTCGTCGATTGGCCGTTTGATAAGGCGTTCGCCTGCGCGCGGGAGCAAGGCTATACCGGCATCGAGATCGCGCCCTTCACCATCGCCACGAGCGCGTTCGATATCTCTCCTGCGAAGCGGGATGAAGTGCGCCGACAAGCGGAAGCTGCCGACCTGGAAATCATCGGCCTGCATTGGTTGCTGGCCAAAACCAGCGGCTACTATCTCACCACGCCTGACGCCGACGTGCGCAAACAAACGGCCGAGTACCTGGCGGAGCTTGGTCGGCTGTGTCGCGATCTCGGTGGCAAGCTGATGGTGCTGGGTTCGCCGGTGCAACGCAATTTGCTCCCTGGCGTTTCGCATGACGAAGCGATGCAGTACGCCGCCGATGTCCTTACGCAAGCCATGCCGTCGCTGGAAGCTTGCGATGTGACGCTCGCGGTTGAGCCGCTCGGACCGCTGGAAGGGGACTTTCTCAACACGGCGCAGCGGGGCGCGCAGCTCTGCGAAATGGTCGGCTCCAATCATTGTCGCTTGCACTTGGATGTCAAAGCGATGTCGACCGAGGCCACACCGATTCCGCAAATCATTCTCGAGCAACGCGGACTGCTGCATCACTTTCACGCCAACGATCCCAACAAACTCGGCCCCGGCATGGGCGAGATCGACTTTGTCCCCATCTTCCGCGCGTTGGGCGAAATCGATTATCGCGGCTGGGTCTCGGTCGAGGTCTTCGACTACTCTCCCGGCGCCGAAAACATCGCCCGGATCAGCATGGAGAACATGCTGGCGGCGCTGGAAGAGGTGACGCAGTAGGGTCGCTCAAACGCCGTCGCGACGGAGTGTGAGGGATGCGAGCTAGGGCACAACCGGTAGGAAGGTGCGGCTAAGAATCACTGGGGCGGAGATGAGTTGCAACGGGTTATCGCCATAGCGCACCACTTCGCCGCGCAGATTCACGCCCAGCACGCCATACACACTACCCGGCTGCGGATCGAGGAACTTCCCATCGAGTGGCAGCAACAAGCGCTGCGGCGTGCCGATCAGTCGCATGATGACCGCGCGCTGCCCTTGTTCGCCGGTGACGACGCGTTCGACTTCGCCGAAGAAAAATAACCCGCGATGTGCCTCCTGCACTTGCGGCGCGGCTTGCTCGTTGACGATGGTGATTTGATCGGGCGAGCCGAATGGCTTTTTCGCCGCCAGCTTCTGTTCGACGCGCGTGACCGCCGTTTGCAGTTCGTGCAAACGCTCGGCGTCGAACTTGTCGCCAGCGACGTTCTGCGGCAAATGTGATGCCACCACGCTGACCGCCAACTCCGACAGCACCCGATAGTCGCTATGATCCTGCGGCAGCCACTGCATAGCTTCAGCCTTGGCGAAGAGCTTTTCCGTTTGCTCGGCCGACAGTCGCGAAACAATCATGGCGGCCTGCACATCGTTCTTGGCGAGCGCTTCCAGCGGGGTGAGCGCGTCGCTTGCGACTTTGGATAAGAGCTCGCGCAAGTAACGCACATCGAGCGAGAAGTTGAGTCCGCCAGCGCGATTGATCCAGGTGTTGATGCCAACCACGCGACCTTGCGCATCGATCAACGGACCGCCGCTATTGCCTTCGGCCAGATCGGCCGTGTGCTGTAGCCAGCGCAGGTTCTCGCCGGAGTTCGTCAGCTTGCGCACGAAGCGCTGACCATCGTCATCGAGTTCGCGCGTGAGAATGAAGCGACTGACGCGACCATCGAAGATGGAAAACTCCGCGCCGCGCGGATGACCGATCGCCATCACCGCCGCCGCCGGTTTGATTTCCGTGGCCAGGTCTCCCAGCGCCAGCACAGGCAGATCGCGTGGCGGTGCTTCCAACTTCAACACTGCCAGGTCGCGCGCTGGATCGACCGCGGCGTATCCCGCGACTGCGAACACGCGGCCGTCAGGCAGGCGAACTTGCGCGGCCGTGGCACTGGAGACGACGTGAAAATTGGTAGCGATCAGACCTTCGCGCGAGAGCACAAAGCCAGCGCCCAAATTGCGGGTATTCGCCTGACCGACTGTTTGAATGGCAACCACTCCCCGCGCCGCTTTGCGCGCTGCTTCCGCCATGACATCGCGTAATTCTTGCCCCGCACGGATCGGAACTGGTCGCGCGCTGACAGGGGGCTGGCTTGATTCTCGCTGCACTACCGCAGGCCACGGTCGCCAACCTTGCGCCCACGCGATTAGACCTCCACCAGCCAGCAGCGAACCCAGCACGATCGTTGATCGCACCAACCAGCCTGTAAACGTGCGTCGCGCGCGAGTCACAGGAGGCGATGGAGGGCGAGATGGCCCAGCGACAGACATGATAGCCTCAACCCAGCGCGGAGCGGTTACTCTTGTTCCACCAGCAGCACGTACTTGCTGGCGACGAAAGCCGCCTTACGCTCATTGTTGATGGTAATCTCGTTTGGCTGATGAATACCCATCACCAGCACCTTGCTACCGACCGACAGTTGCGCTGCCGCCAATTTATTGGCGATGACGATGAGTTGGTTGGTCCCGCGCAATTGCAAGATGCTCGCGGGCTCATTGTTGAGCGTGGCATTGCCAGTCACTTCGGCGTAAGCAAAAACACCTTCGCCGGGAGTCTCGAGCGCCTTGGCCGCCAATTTATTGGTTTCTTCCCACGCTTTTTCGTCGGGGAAGCGATCGGCGGGAAACGCGAGCGTGACATTGCGGACCGCTTCGGCCAATTTGTCTTTCGCCGCTTGGGGCAAATCGGGCTGATCCGCGCCAGCGGCCGCGAGCGTCAGAAACTTGGCGAGCAATTGGAAGCGCGCGTACTGGCCAGCGTCGGTCGCTTTCCAGTTCAGCTTGTCGCACTCGGTGTGATACTCCTTCACATTGATGACGAGATTCTCCACGGGATCGTCCGAGCGCGGTGGTGGCGGCGTCATCGGCTCGGGCATGGGCGTGGGCGCCTCGGGCGTAGTTGTCTCTGGAACCATCGGCATCGGCATCGGTGTATCGGTCGCGGCGACACTGGTGTTGGTCCAAGGCTTGATGTCGCTGCCCGCGCTATTCAGCAGCGCGGCGATATGTTTCACATGCACCGCTAAACCACCGGAAACATCGGCCCCCACCACATGCATGGCGACGACTTGCCCCTCGCTATTGACCAACGGGGAACCGACCAGCTTGTCCGGCAGGCGAATATCGTGTTGCACGGCCAGCGTGTCATCCGCCCAGGCGACATCCACCCGTTTGATCGCCGCGCGCGTCGGGGGCGAGAGTTTCGCAATCGTGGAACTTCCCTTCACCTTGCCGACCAGCACCGGCAAGGATTCGCTCGTGGGATCGAAAGCGGCGATGTTCGTGCCGCTGGATAGATTCTCATCGCCGACGAGTTCAAACTTCTCCAGCGAAATCGGCACGGAGGGTTCCAGCTTGATAATCGCCAAATCGTGCGCGACATCAATGGCCGAAGTTCCTGGCACGGCGACCATGATGCCAGCAGGGCCGACGGCTTCCACGCTCGAAGCTTGCGCCACCGCTTGATAGCTCGTGGCGGCATAACCTTTGTTATCGAGCAGAAAACAAGCGGCCTGGCTGGCACCGCGCGGCGACTTGATGTTGAGCATCAGCACGCGCGGTTTGAACGCGGCTAGCTTAGCCGTATCGAGGGCCGATGGCGGAGGAGGTTGCACCGGCGGAACGACTTGATCGGTGCTGCCTGTGCCTGTCGTCGAATCTTCCCCAGGCTTGGTGTCGCTGTCGACAACGGCCGTGTTGCTACCGCTCATCGACCAGGCGATCACGCCCACGAGCACCACGAGTGCGACCGCGCCACCGACGCCGGCTAAGATCAATGGCAGCGGTGACGACTTGGCAACATGTCGCGCATGAGCGCCCGATTTGGTAAATGAATGCCCGCCCGATTCATTCGCCGCGAATGCCGGCGCGGCGGGAGCCACAGGCTTACCCAGCGGTGCGACCGGTTGGCCCAGCGGCACCGGTTGGCCCAGTGGCACAGTGGGAAACGCTTGCAGATCGTCGTTGGATTGGCTGAGGTGGGCCGGCGGAGGTGGAGGAGTGGTACCCAAACGCTTGGGCTGCGGCACGAGCGGCTCGACATCCGGCGGAGCCAAATCGGGAAATGTCGCGATCTCGTCTGCGACGCGCGATTCGGCTTTGAAGATCATGCCGCACTTGGGGCATTTCCCCTTCTTGCCTGCAAAGCGATCGGCCACCGCGAAGGCATGTTGACACGCAGGACACTGCACCGGAATGGACATCGCCCGAGTTCCTCAGTCCGCCGACAAGCTAGAATCGCGTAGCCGTAAAGCTTGATCGTAACATGGCCGGTGGAGAGAAACAACGCGCGAGAGGAGCGATAGGAACCCACTTGGCGTTGCCCTCGCACCAAAAGCCGCAACAGGTTTTATGATTGTTATAGGTGTCGTGATGCCGTCATTCACCTTCGGCGGGGGGTGCTAGTTTGGCCTTTGCTTGCTGGCAAGCGACGTAGGGAACGATCGCCGTGTCAGCCACGGCCGAGAATGGGAGGTCCGCCACAAGCAATGGAGCGAGCGGGTGGCCATCGCGAATTGCCATCGAGTCCATCCGTACGCCACGGTAATACGGACCACCGCCTCCTGGCCCGCAGATCATGTCTGAAAACGTGCCGCAGCCGCTACACGCAAGAGTAAATACAAGAACGACGACTGTAGGGCTGCAGTTCATACTGGCGGTTTATCCGCTTCGAATGAACAAGTGAAGGGATTTTTTTACAATTTTGGCACGGAAAGAGTGCACTTTCGCCAAATGCCAAACGGCGAGAGAAGTTTCTCTCGCCACGCGTCTCGAACAGGTTCGTAGCCGAACCTGCTCTGATCTTGCCTGTTGCCACCAACTCCTACGGATTGGCCGGTTCGACCGTCTCCGGTGTTACCGTCTCGGGTTCCACTGCTTCCGGCTGCGCTTCTGCAGGTTGCGCTTGCGGAGGCATTGGAGCTGGCTTCACCGCGCCGCCGGGGCTGTCCGGGTTGTTCTTCTCGCGATCGCGCATCTTCTCGTAGTCGCGGATTTGTTCGGCACGCATGATCCGTTTGATCATTTCCGTCTCGAACCAGACTTGCTGCCGTTGCTGCTTGGCCATCGCCATCCAGCGATAGTTGGCCAGCTTCTGCTGTTCCATCGCCAGACGATTCTGACGCGCGAAGTCGCGGGGCGCGATCTCTTCCTCGCTAATTTGGAACTGCGCCGCGATGGGGGATTTCAACGTGCGATCGCGAATGCCCATCGACATGACGATGAACTTCTGCAACTCGACTTTGTCCACCACGCGATCTTGATTGAAGTCGATGGCGCTCTGCAGAATGACGCGCTCCATCCGATCGAGCATCACCTGACCGCCGGCGATGAGGCCTGCTTTCGGCAAGTTCTGTCGCATCGCCACGGCGACATGTTCGCGCGCGACGCGCGACTCTTCTTGATCGAGTTCGCCATCCTTGTTGGTGTCGGTCGCGGCGAGGACATTGTCCATTAACGCGAGCATCTCTTGCTCCGCTTCGGCGATATGACCTTGGACCGCCGGTTTCTCGACGGCTGGCTCCGCAGCGGGCACCGGATCCGCCTCCTGCGCCTGAATCGACGAACCCCACATCACACAGACCACCACCAGCCAGGCAGATCGCCGTAACATCGCTATTTCTCCCACTAGATTGCTTTCACGCTCGAAGTAGCCAAAACTCAGGTGATGCAATTCATCGTAATTCAGCGCGCGGTGATAAGAAAGTGAAACATAGCGATAATTTTCTGGAACATCCAAAGTAAAGTGCTCATCACGCTCCGCGTGATGCTGTTTGATGATCCAGCCCACAGATACTCACCTAATTTTGCCGAAGGAGAACAGGATCGGGGGACCGGCGCGTAATTATCGAGGGTCGACCTCCAAAGTGCTCATCACGCTCCGCGTGATGCCGTTTGACGATCCAGCCTAGGGATACTCGCCTAATTTCGCCGCGAAAGAACAGCGTGGAGGGACCGGCGAATAATACTCAGTAGTCGACATTCAGCGGCATCACGCGGAGCGTGATGAGTACTTTGTCTTGGTGATGCCGTTTGACGATCCAGCCCACAGATACTCGCCTGTTTTCGCCGAGGGAGCACAGGATCGGAGGGACCGGCGAGTAATACTCAGGAGTCGAGAAGCAGCGGCATCACGCGGAGCGTGATGAGTACTTTGGGAATGTGTACAATGGGCCCTTTACCTACCCCTTAACAGTAATCCCTTAACAGTAATCCCTTAACACCCAGCCCCTTTACATCATGCCACGCACCTTCGTTGCCTTGCTGTTGCTCTTCGTGATTGCCTCCCATGCTTTCGCCAAGGATGACGCCTACGTTTTAGGTCCCGATTCGCAGCGTCAAGCCGACGTCCCCCAAGGCAAGGTCACCAAGCACACGCACGAGAGCAAGATTTTCGCTGGCACCACGCGGGATTACTTTGTGTACGTCCCCGCGCAATACGACGCAGCCTCACCGGCCGCCGTCATGGTCTTCCAAGATGGTCATGCTTATGTCGGCGAACAAGGCGAGTTCCGCGCTACGCTCGTGATGGACAATCTCATTCACAAGAAAGAAATGCCGGTTACAATCGGCATCTTCATCAATCCGGGACACAAAGGGGACAAGTACCCCGATAGTCCCTGGAAGGCGAACAATCGCAGCTTTGAATACGACACGCTCAGCGATCAATACGCGCGGTTCCTGCTCGAAGAAATCCTGCCGGAGGTCGGTAAGACCTGGAAGCTCACCGATGATCCCAACCAGCGCGCCATCGCTGGCATCTCCTCAGGCGGCATCTGCGCTTTCACGGTCGCCTGGGAAAAGCCCGACGCGTTCCGCAAAGTACTCAGCCATGTCGGCAGCTTCACCAACATTCGTGGTGGCCATGTCTATCCGGCG
>JBGSHH010000326.1:0-8816 GCA_041752355.1 Pirellulaceae bacterium
TTTACGTTTGTAAAACGGCAATTTCACCACACGGGCGGGTTCCTGTTTGCCGCGAATATCGACCAACAATTCCGTGCCGATCGCCGCGCAGTCCGCCGGCACGTAGCCCATCGCGATCGGTTTATCGAGCGTGGGGGAAAATGTGCCGCTGGTGACTTCACCAACGACGGTTGGATCTTTGCCACCTCGGACGATGGGACAATGCTCGCGCGGTACGCGACGCGATGTCATTTCCAGTCCCACGCGTACGGGATATTTTTTTGTCGCCGCGTCGATATCGAGCGCGGTGCGTCCCACGAAATCGCGATCCGTCAAATTGACTGCGAATCCCAAGCCAGCTTGATACGGATGAATTGCTTCGCTGAGTTCGTGACCATACAGCGGCATGGCCGCTTCGAGTCGCAACGTATCACGCGCGCCGAGTCCCGCCGCCATCAAGCCGCGCGGTTGGCCGACTTCGTACAACTTACTCCACACGGTTTCCGCGTTGCCGGCCGGCACGACGATTTCGCAGCCATCCTCGCCGGTATAGCCTGTGCGGCTGACGATGCCATGCGCGCCGAGGACGCGCGTCACGACGGCAGTGTAATAGCCGAGTGCGGCAATATCGATGCCCAATGCCTCGCGCGTGATTTCAATCGCCAGCGGGCCTTGCACGGCGATCATCGCAGTGGCGGCGGTGTGATCGGCATAACGGACATCACCTGCCTTGGCGAGATGATCTTCCAGCCAGGAGATAATCTTCAAGCGATTGCCGGCGTTGACCACCAGCCAATGAAACGGCAGGCCATTTTCGTCCGTCAGATGGTAAATGAGCACGTCATCCAGAATCCCGCCTGCATCGTTGCACATCAGCGAGTAGCGAACCTTGCCAGCACCCAGACCGACCACTTTGCGTGTCAGCAACGAATCGAGGAATTTCGCGGCGTCCGGGCCATCGAAGCGCAGGCGACCCATGTGGGAGACATCGAATAGCGTGGCGGCAGAGCGCGTGGCCTTGTGTTCTTCGACGATCGACGTGTATTGCACCGGCATTTCCCAGCCGGCGAAATCGACCAGGCGGCCACCATGGGCAGCGTGCCAGGCGTTCAAAGGCGTGCGCGAAAGTTCTGCCATGCTGGGTATGGTGCTAGTTGCCAAGGTAAAGCGTCCCCACATGCGTCGATGCGGGAATTGTCCACATCGCGCCGCCAACCCGCCACAGCTTGTCGCCTGCGGGGGATCAACACGGTCGCCGAAATGCCAAAGATAGAGTCGTCAGCGGTATTGTAGCGAATGGCGGAGGCATTTCCAGGGGCGAATATCGCGTCCCTTGCGCTCACCTTTCGCGGTCCAATAGTTTGCGAATGGACTTCATTTGTTCTGGAGTTTGAAAAAAGCTATGCGATTCCCAGCCTTCGTCCACAATCGAAGGGCAAGTGAAGTGTTCAAAGAACGTTTCGAGATGATGCCGGGAAACGGGGCAACAACACAGCCCCCAATCGTAGTTGAACTTCGCGAAACAACTGCATCCGCCGCATTGCCGACCGTCGGCGTACACCTGCGCGGTTTCCGGTTCGTCCGGCCAGCCTAGCTGATAAAGGCGCTGGCTGTCGGGGTTCGAGAATGTGGAAGTTTCGATTCTATTTGAGTTGGACATGTCAAATCTCTCAAAACGGCAGTTGGTCCGACTGTCGCCCCTCCAGCTGCTTCTCCACATACTTCGCCAGCAAATCCGTCTCCAGATTCACTTCGCCGCCGGGCTGTAGCGCGCCGAGTGTCGTCACGCTAAGTGTGTGCGGAATCAAGGCGATGCTGAAACGCTCAGGCTCGACATCCACCAAAGTGAGACTGACGCCATCGACGGCGATCGAACCTTTGCTCACCATTTGCCGCGTGAGCGCTGGCGGCACGCGAAACCAAAACTTCGACCAATCCCCTTCGTCGTCGCGAGCGTCGAGCGTTCCCACGGCGTCGATATGCCCCGTGACGTAGTGCCCGCCGAGACGATCGCCAACGCGCACGCTGCGTTCCAAGTTCACAAAGCTGCCCGAGACCAGCTTGCCTAGATTCGTGCGACTGAGCGTTTCCGTGCCAGCATCAAACGCCAACACTTCGCCTGCTGTTTCGACCACGGTTAAACAGCAACCATTCACGGCAGTACTGTCCCCCAGTTGCGCATCCTGGCTGACGAGTCCCGCTTTCACGAACAATCGCACGCCGGGGCCACGTTGTTCCAAACGCTCAATCACGGCACGAATTTCAACTAAGCCAGTAAACATAGGGAACAGGGGTTAGGGGACAGGGGAATAGCCAGCAGCTGCCTACTGTACCCTGTTCCCGCTTTTCTGTCCCCTGTCCTCTAACGTCTGTCCCCTACTCATCCCCCTGGCGAATTCGGATTCGTTACGGCAAAATGACCGCTCTTATTTTTGTGAATTCCAACGATCCGAGGTGTAGTATGAGCGTAATCGCCAACATTCATGGCCGTCAGATTCTCGATAGCCGCGGCAATCCCACGGTCGAATGCGAAGTGCAGCTGACCGACGGCTCGTTCGGACGCGCTTCCGTCCCCAGCGGAGCCAGCACCGGCGCTCATGAAGCTTGGGAACTCCGCGATGGCGACAAGAGCAAGTACGAAGGCAAGGGGGTCGAGAAGGCGGTCAACAGCATCAACACCACCATCGCCGAAGCGTTGATCGGCTCCGACGCGCTCGACCAAATCGCCGTCGATCAGCGGATGCTCGAACTCGATGGCACCGACAACAAAAAGAATCTCGGTGCGAACGCCATTTTAGGTGTCTCACTGGCCGTGGCCAAAGCGGCTGCCAGCTTCACTAACCAACCGCTCTATCGTTACCTGGGCGGTTGCGGTGCGAACCTGCTGCCGGCCCCCATGATGAACATCATCAATGGTGGTCAGCACGCGGATAACGCCGTCGACGTGCAGGAATTCATGGTTTTCCCGCTCGGCTTTAATTCGTTCAGCGAAGCGCTCCGCGCAGGCGTCGAAACGTTCCACTCGCTCAAACGCGTGCTCAAGGCCAAGAAGCTGAACACCGCCGTGGGTGATGAAGGTGGTTTCGCTCCCGATTTCAAGAGTAACCGCGAAGCCTTGGATTGCATCATGGAAGCGATCGAAAAGGCAGGCTACAAAGCTGGTTCGCAAATGTTCTTGGCGCTTGATTGTGCCGCGACCGAGTTCTACGACGAGAAGTCGAAGAAGTACACCGTCGATGGCAAGCAGTTCGACTCCGCCGGCATCGTCGAATTCTGGGCCGATTGGGCCAAGAACTATCCGATTGTCTCGATCGAAGACGGTTGCAGCGAAGACGATTGGGAAGGTTGGAAGTTGCTGACCGACAAACTCGGCGAAAAGGTGCAACTCGTCGGTGATGACTTGTTCGTCACCAATACCGAGCGTCTGCAACGGGGTATCAACGAAGGGATCGCCAACAGCATCCTGATCAAAGTGAATCAAATCGGTTCGCTGACCGAAACGATCGCCGCGATTCAACTCGCCCAGCGCAACAACTACACCAGCATCAGCAGCCATCGCAGTGGTGAAACCGAAGACAGCACCATCGCCGATTTGGCGGTCGCGCTCTCCACGGGCCAGATCAAGACCGGCTCCGCTTCGCGCACCGATCGCATCGCTAAGTACAACCAACTGCTGCGGATCGAAGAAGAACTCGGCGCCGGGGCGATTTACGCGGGGCCGATGTTTGCGAAGAAGTAAATCGAATTCGACATCCTAAGTCGTGCGAATTGCTCCGATTTAATACATAATTGGCTTGTCAGGCTTACGTTTGGCAAGCCATTTTTGTAGGCGCGTGGAGGTGCAATTGTGACGAAGTACGATTTCACGCTAATTCTAGCGCCAGGTGCAACACTTACCGATGAACTCGCTGACGCGCTCTTCGCTGCGGGATGTGACGATGGCTCGCCCGGCTCGTGCGATGGCATCGTTTCGATCAATTTTCATCGCGAAGCGACTTCGCTGGAAACCGCCATCCGTTCCGCGATTGCCGATGTGCAAACTGCCGGTTGTCGTGTGGCCAGGGCGGAGATTGAAGCCGATGCCGTGGCGCTGCGAGGCTAAACGTATCTGGGGCGAACTCATGCGAACGGTCGGCTGAATCGTGGATTGGGCTCCAGAAAACAAACACGCCACGCTGCCGATTGACTGGGGTTCGACAGCGTGGCGAAAGTAAGCAAACCGTGTCATCAACTCGCGGCGCTACTAGAACGTGAGAATCACGTCCACACCGAAGATCGTGTTGTTGAGGTAGTCGTTCGCGGTGGTGCTATTCTGCGCGGCTGCCACGGGGATCACGCTGGGCAAGTTGCCGCCGGGAACCCAGTTGTAGCGCACTTCAGGCCGAATCAGCACGTTGTTCATCGGCGACACGTTCAGGCCCAAGGCGGCTTCGTTCACCGAAATGCCGTCTGCCTTCCACCATTCCAAACGTCCACCGGCGCGGATCTTGTCGTTGATGGTATAGAACAAGTATTGGTTCACACCGATCGTGTCGTAGTGTCCACCGCCTGCGTTCGGCGAGTTGTCGATGGTGTTCAAGTCGCTTTGAAAGACGTATTCCCAGCAATCGTTGATGGTCCAGTCGGCCACGAAGCTATGCGTGTAGCCGTTGCCGATCCAGCCGAGGTTGCCTGCGGTGCAGATATACGTGGTGGTGAGTTCGTCGTTGAAGGTATAGCTGAAACCACCGAGGAAGCTGTTGCCTTGGTTGATTTGGTCAAAGCCGGTATCCCAACCGAGCGTCCAACCGCCGTACACCGTCAAGTTTTCGACGCCGGTATAGGTCGCCAGCGCGCCGGTGTGAGTGAATGCTTCGCTGAAGTTGAACGTGTACGGAATGCTATAGAAGAAGTTGCCAGTCGCAGGCACGACTTGATAGCCGAGCAGCGTGTAGAAGTGACCTAACTTGACCGACACATCCTCGTAGGCAACTTCGCCATAGGCTTGCGGCAAAGCCCAGCCATAGATGCCGTGGTCGAGACCATTTTGGAAATCCCAGGTGCCGGGATTATTTCCAAACGACTGCGTGTTGGGGCCATCGGTACCGTACAGCACATCGACGCGCCCGCCAAAGCCCAAACCATTGCTGCCATCCGCGATCTTCTCAATGTACAGATAGCCTTGTTGGAGATCGACGTTGCCTGGATGTGTATTGAACACACCGTCGTTGGCGCTGTGATAGCCAAACTGCGTCCAACCGCTGATGTCCCAGCCTGAGTCGGGGCAGAACAGATGATCGCCCAGATCGAACGGCTCGCATGCTTCACATTCTTCGCAAGCGTCGCATGCATCTTCTTCTTCGCAGGGACAGCCTTCGTCCTTTTGGACGGGAGCGTGCGCTTCGTCGCCGTAGTAGCTGACCGGGCGCGCTTGGGTTTGATCCGAGATACTGTAGCTCGGCGACTCGTCAGCGATCGCGGGTACAGCCGTCATCGCCGCCAGGAGAACGCCTGGTGCGAAAGCAAAGAGTCGTCGCATGGCACGACCTCCTTTCAATTGGGTAAATGTTTTGTCAGTGAGTGCGCGAGCAACTCGCAACATTGGCCTTACCCGCCTGAGCGGCCGCTGTCATGAACGATCTCTGCTTGTGCCAGCGAATGGAATGGGCGTTGGCACGGTCAGTGATTAGGGGGCTTCTTCGGTTCGATGAGAGCGCGTCGTGATGCAACTCAGACAGCGCGTTAGGGATAACCGACACTGCCTAGACTAACGGTTCCAGCTAGGGGCGTGTGGCCATTCTCGAACCACAATGCGTGAGCTAGCGTTGCTGCTCTACGCCCCCTTTTTGTTGTCCTCGGCATGCTCTGGTTTGGTTATCCATTTGCTTTCTGTCCACGTAAGCAACTCCAAGATGCCCCAGGCGAAGAAGGTGGCAATCAGCGCGCTGGTCAGACGTCCGTGGCCCACCGCGATGCCGAGCGCGGATACAAACCAGACGCCGGCCGCCGTAGTCAGGCCGTGGATTTCACGATCTTGCGTGATCTTCAAAATGACACCCCCTCCCAAGAAGCCGATGCCAGCAATGATGCCTTGTTGGACGCGGCTGAGTTCGTTCGGCGACATCCCTTCCATACGCGCCACCAGGATGAAAAATGCACTGCCGGCGGCGATCAACATGTGCGTGCGAATGCCTGCTGATTTTCCCACCCGCTCGCGTTGAAATCCCACGATGCCGCCGATGATCACCGCCACGCTCAGGCGTAGCAGAATGCGCGTCAAGGACTCGACATCCCACACGTCGGCGAAATCCTCTTGAAATACGGAAAGCATGCGTTCGAAGAATCTGTTCATAGCGTTACGCTCGATGCAGCTTGCTAGCTACCGCCTGATGATGATCAACGGGCTGTGCTGCTCGCGATAAAGGGCTTGATCTCACAACAAAACGCCCCTTCGCGAGGTCGTCGATAGTCGGTCGCTCTTTGGCTATCAACCGCGCCATGCAACACGCGCGACCGAGCGCGCCGCACTAAACCAGCGAGCAGCCGCCAGCCGCGTGTGAATTCGGGTGGTAAGGGAGTTCTATACTTCATGATTGAGAAGGGGCTGCCACCTTCACCGTTTTGGGTTCGGCGGGCGGTTGACGGTGGATGGATTGCGAAGGATCGGGCTTTTTATCGGCTTCCTTTGGCGATAGCCGAACGGGCTGCTGCGTGTCATACGACTTGCGCAACGCTTCGATAATCCGTACATCGATAAGCCCCTCTCGCCCCGATGGCTCCGGTTCGCGACCTTCGTGCACACAGTCAGAGAAATAGAGGATTTCGGCGGCAATCTGATCGCGATGAGGAAACTTGGTGGTGACTTCCTGCTCCTTCAGCACGAGTTTTTGCTCGATATCATTTTGCCAGGTGAAGGCGGGATTCATGATCAACATCCCTTCCGTACCGACGACGCGATACTCGGATGTCTTCGTCTCGCCGAAGCCGCACATGAAGGTGGCCAGTCGATTGCGCGGAAATCGCAGGATCGCGCTGACCGCCTCGGGAACTTCGACGAAGCGTTCGTCCGTTCCTTTAATCGCAAAAGCGACTACTTCCTCGGGCTCATCCCCGAGCAGATAGCGAGCGGCGTTAAGGCAATAGATACCGATGTCTTCCAACGGCCCGCCTCCCAGGTCGCGGTCGATGCGGGTGTTGCCTGCGGCAACTTGCATGGTATGCAACGAATCAAACAACCGCGCTTCGCCAATCTTTTGGGACGTCACCGCCTTGATCGCTTGCAGGTTGCCTTCCTCGAAATGCAGGCGATACGCCGTCATCAACAACACGCCGGCCTGCTCGCAGGTTGCGATCATCGCTTCCGCATCGGCCGTCGTATAGGCCAATGGTTTTTCGCAGAGGACATGGACGCCGGCCCGCGCCGCACATTCGGTATACTTTCGATGCAACGAATTGGGTACCGCGATGTACACGACATCGATCTCACCGGCGGCCAACAATGCATCGAGTTGATCGTAGCTGTGCGCCGGGACGCCGTATTCCTTGCTCAGTTGCTTCGCCTTATCGGCATCGCCTGTGACGAGCGCCGCCAGTTCGGCTTTGTCCTTGGCGTTGGCGAACGCAGGCAGAATTGCCGCCTGCGCGAAATGCCCAAGACCTACGACAGCAAAACGCACGCGGGAAGATTTACGGGAAGTCATGGCTCACTCCTTTATGGGACTTCGTGATCGGTCGGGATAATTATCGTGAACGTCGATTGTAGGATCGGTGATAGACGTGAACGCCGCGATACGGTGGAACAGCGCGATGCATGAGGACCGGCGCGACGCGTGTGTGCACCACCTGACCATTGCGCGTCATGATCTGTTCTGCTCGAACAGTGCCCCCGCTGAAGCTTGCGCTAACGACGACAGCGATGGCGAGGATCAAGCTGGAATTCTTAGACATAGGTCACCTCTGGTTCAGTAAATCAATGGCCAACACTCGAAGATAAATACACACAACGGATC
The DNA here is from genome assembly GCA_041752355.1 of Pirellulaceae bacterium. GTDB lineage: Bacteria > Planctomycetota > Planctomycetia > Pirellulales > Pirellulaceae > JAEZGD01. The sequence continues at coordinate 7,968 of JBGSHH010000326.1, forward strand.
AACGATCGAACGCGAAGACCTCCGCGTCAAAATTGGGCTTCCCCAGGAAATGGTCCGTAATCAATCGCGCTGCAATCATGCTGAACGTGATACCATTGCCCCCATAACCCATCGCGTAATAGCAATGCGGACGGCACGCTGGCGTGCCGATATAGGCCATGCCATCTTTAGTCCTGCCGAACGTTCCCGCCCAGCCAAAGGCGGGTTCAAACTCAATGCACGGAAACAATTCCGTAAAGCGCTGGTGCAAACGATTGAACTGCTGGTGCATCAGGACGGGCTGTTGATGATCGCGCGAGAAGGGCGTGTCTTCACCACCGATCATGGCTCGGCCATCATCTGTTAGTCGGGCGTAGAAGTACGGATCCGAACTCTCCCAAATCAAGCCATTGTTGGGCCAGCCAGCGAAGGAGGACATGGGTTCGCTGACCAGAGCGTAGGTACTTTGCAGATCCCCGATGTGGGACGGCAAGAAGCGGTCGGTTTCGTATCCCGCGGCGAAGACGACTCGCTTGGCGAGGATGGAACGCGTTTTATCGGATAGGTTGGCGCGAATTCCCGCCGATGATTCCTCGACTTCGCGAACCTCACAATTGCCATACGCTCGCAGACCGCCTTGCCTCGTTTGCTGAAATAACTGTTGCGTCAATTGAAACGGATTAACTTGCGCGTTGCCCACCGACACGATCGCGCCAGGCGCTTTGATGGTGGCAATCTCTGCGAGTTCGCGACGTCCCAACCAGCGAACATCGAATCCGAAGTGTTGGCGGCATTCATATTCCGTTCGGACGGAGCGTTCGTGCCGCTTCTTGGCTGCGAAATATAAGGAAGATTGTGAACTATAGCCGC
>JBGSHH010000327.1:0-2850 GCA_041752355.1 Pirellulaceae bacterium
GTCGCCCCCAAAACGATCATGGTATGCCAGATGGTTGGCTTCTGCACGATCGCAATCAGTGCGAGAATCATGATCAAGGAAGGGATGCACATCATGAGTTCCATTAGCCGGCTAAGCAGGATGTCGATCCAGCCGCCGCAATAACCCGCCAGCGCCCCCAACGTCATACCTATTAATGCCGAGATGCCAGTGGAAACAAATCCCACCAACAGCGCGGTACGCGTACCGTGGACGATTTTGGCGAAGACATCCTCGCCTTTCTGATCGGCGCCCAGCAAATTGGTGCTGTTCGGCTCCCCTGTCTTGTTTAATACAAGACCCGGCCATTCACCCTCCTCAAGCCCACGTTCCGGATCTTGAAAAACCAGCGGCCAAATGACCCACGAGTCGGGATCCAATTTCTGAAACTTCGTCGGCGAATAGCGCTTGTTCATATCCACGCGCACTTTCAGCGGATTCTCCCATTTCGGGTAGAAGTAGCCGATGCATGGAAAGTAGATCACGCCTTTGTATTTACAAATGATCGGCTTGGTGCCAACAATCATCGGCGAACTGATCGCCACCAGCGACATGAAAATGACGTAGCCCAGCGCAATCATCGCCAGAGGTTTTCGGCGAAAACGCCGCCACGCATCGTACCAAAAACCATGGCTCTTGCGCGGCTTGGCAGCGGGCCTTGCCGGTGATGGCGCGGAGGCGATGATGTCCGAAGTGTCAGCCATGCGCGAGACAGTTCCTTACGAGTAAGTCACGCGCGGATCAACCCACGCATACAAGATGTCCGCCAGCAGTTGCCCTAATAGCGTCAACACCGAATACATCAGCGTGAGCCCCATGATGACCGGATAATCGCGATTCGAAAGCGAATAAATGAACAGTTGTCCCATTCCCGGCCAGGCAAAGATCTGCTCCAAGATGATCGAACCGCCAACGATGCCCGGCAGCGACAGCCCGAGTAACGTTACGAAGGGAATGAGGGTATTCCGAAAGGCATGATTGATGAGTACTCGCAGTGGGCCGACACCTTTGGCGCGAGCGGTGCGGATGTAATCCTGTCGAATTGCCTCTTCCATATTCGCTTTCACAAATCGACTATAGTACGCCAAGGAACCATAGGTGATGCAAACCAGGGGCAAGATCAGGTGTCGAAAGATGTCGGCCCCCTTACCGAATGTGGAGAACTTGTCATAGTCGTCGCTGGTCATACCCAATGGCAATTGCCAAGGCGTGCCTTCTAGTCGCAAATAGAAAATATAGAGCAGCTGCAGAGCCGCGACGTACGAAGGGAGCGAATAGAGTACATAGAGAAACAGGCTTATCAATCGCTCGTCGAACTTACCACTCCGCCACGTGCTATAGAGGCCGATCGGGACCGATAGCAAGTAAGTGAGTAGCACCGACGTGCCCGATAACAACAAAGTCGGACCCAAACGTTCGCCGATAACTTTCGTCACGGGACGCCGCTCTTTAAAGCCATTGCTCAGGTCGCCTTGCACGACGTTTCCCAACCATTCGAAATAAGCGGTATACCACGGCTTATCCAGTCCATAAGACTTACGCATCATGTCGTAGTCTTCTTGACTGATCGGCTTATTGGGATCCATGTTGTCGATCGCTGCCGGATCGCCAGGCATATTGCGAATCAAGGCATAGACAACGCACGTGACGAGTACCAGCGTCAGCAGGGCCAGTAGAATTCGTCGTGCCAGGTATGTAAGCATGCGTGCGAAACCGAGGCGGGAAACAAGGCAAGGTATATTCTGAGGCGACGAGAGTCATCCTAACCATCGTGCCGCCGAGGTTGGCATGATGAACGGCGATCCTCCTAGCTACTCTGCCGGTAGCTACTCTGCCGGCTTCCAGATACTGCTGAAGCCAGGACCATAGTGATACGGTCCGCGCGGGCTGAAGTTGTATCCACGCAAGGACTTATTGAACCCATAAAACGAGCTTTGATAGAACAACCAGGTATAGGGTTGATCCTCGTACAGTATTTGCTGGATCTTTTGGTAGATGGCGACTCGTTTTTCGAAGTCGCGCTCCAGCATACCTTCTTCAAAGAGCTTGTCGACTTCCGGATTGGAATAGCCTGTGTAATTACGTTCTTGATCGGTTTTGAAAATGTTCTCTAGCGTCCACGGATCGGTACCAGTGCCCCAACCGCCAAAGGCGCCTTGAAATTCCTTGCGATTCATCTGCTCGATCACGGCTGGAAATTCCAAAGGGCGGATGTTGCACGTTATCTGTATCTGATCGAGGCATTGCTTCATCAACGCGCAGATGTCGATGCGATCCTCCTTATTGACCGTAATCATCTGAAACTCAAATGGCACTAACTTGCCATCGATCATCTTGTCGCGAATGCCGTCTCCATCGCTATCCTTCCAACCTGCCTCGTCTAGTAGCTGTTCGGCTTTGGCGAGGTCTTGCTTGTAAAACGGCAACGCCGGCTTAGTGGCCCATGGCGAAGTCGGGTGAAACACGCCGTTACACTGCTCATCGAGGCCATAGCGCAGTTTCTTGATAAGTTTCTCATAGTCCATGGCGTAGGCCATTGCCATGCGAACGCGTTGGTCGCTGAAGCGCGGATCTTTGCTATTCCACAGGAAGTGAAACTCCGTACATTCCACGCCGCGCGCCTTGGTGTTGTTCTTGTAGAACTCGTCGTTGGTAGTTTGCGTTTCCCATTGCTCAGGCGTGAGTTGCATTACATCGATATCACCAGCCTTGAGCGACAATAGCGACGAAGCTGCGTCGGGGCGAATGCGGAAGCGAATCGTCTCGAAATAGGGCTTGTCGCGCACCTGCTTGCCTTCGTGCATGTAATAGCTTTCGCGCCGCGTCAGCACG
>JBGSHH010000328.1:0-2401 GCA_041752355.1 Pirellulaceae bacterium
CCTTCCGTCAATCGGCGCGACTGCCAACCAGCGAGGTTTTTAGAGAACATCGGCGAACCGACCACCGACAAATAGCTCACGCGCTCACCGTCCGCACTCAAGCGCAACCCACGACCATTGCCACCGGCCTTTTCTTTAATTTCGATCTTGCCTGGCACGCCTGCCTTGGACAGGTCGTAGCGAATAAGCCAATCGATGCTACCGTACTCCGGCACGACATGAATCCGATCGGGATTGAAGATCAGCCGCGCTCCGCGATCGTAAATATCGCGATAGCCAGCCATCAAGAACTTGCCTTGGGGGTCGATGGCCAGGAAATTACCCAGGTAGTCGTCCGACTCACTGTAGGTGCCTTTGCTTTCATTGACGATTAGGAAGCGGTAGCGGGGAACCTCGATATCTCCCTTGTAGGCGACGTAGCAGAGTGGTTGCGTGGGATGCAGTACGAGATCTTCAATATGGAGCGCGTTGAAGGCGATCGATTTTGTGACCGCCAACGACTTCTTATTGATGAGATCGACCCGATAAGGATCCTGGGCGACGGCGACCCAATGCGTGGCGCGCTCGCCAATGCGCACGTACGGCTTCGCGAACACAATGGGCTTGCCCGGCGTGATGCCATCGGCGGCCAGCGGAGTCAGTTGCGAGCCTTGCAATAGCAGCCACGACTTGTTATCCATGCCGGGGGCGAGGAGATAGTTGGCGCTGGAAAGTTCCAGGCGATGATCGTCGATTTTGACGGGGGCTCGGACATCATCGGCAAGGGATTCGGGCGGCACATCAGGCTTAGCCGGCAGCGGCGAGTCCTTGGGCGTTGTGGGTTTGTTATTGGGGGCGACGTTTGCTTCGACGTCGCGCGTGGGACGTTCGACGAACAGATCGAAACTGTGAAAGCGCTCGGTATCTTGGGCATCGCTAACGACAACCACAACCTTGGCGACACCACCTTCGGGGCGCGCCGTCGGCTTCCATTTCACTTCACCTTGGGGCGAGACCTTTAACCCGGGTGGTCCCGCTTCCAGCTTATACCGTACTTTCTTACCGCTCGCCAGAACATCGATTTGATAGGCGTACTCTTGGCCGAGCCAGGCGATGCGCGGCGGGTTGGAGATGATGTGGAGATAGCCGTCAGGATTCTGCTCGTCGCAAAGTTCCTGCAGATTGGCGCGGATCACGCGCAGATTCTTTTGATCGCCGGAGTGCATGGCGACGACCAGATTGGCAGTAGGAAAATAACGCACGCGCGGCTCATAGCGCCAGCGACCTTGCTCGCTATGCAAGCTGCCGCCGTGGATGTTGCCGATGTCCTTCACGAACGCGATCTTTTGCAATGTGCCGCTGGCGCAGATCCAAGCATTGCAATTCTTCCAATCGCGATCGGTCTTTTCGAGCGCCAGAAAGAATCGCGGATCATCGCAGGCGTAAAGCACGTTGTCTTTGAAATGATCGACCGCCAGCGGTTTGAGATCGGGCCCGCAGATATGCATGCTGTCTTGAAAGTAGAGCGAAGCATCGGGATTGGGCTTGAGATAGCGACCACCGTGGCTATAGCCATCTGGTGATTGAGATTTTACCGCTTTATTAGCGACGAACTTCATTACGTGATAGTGTTGGCCGGAAATGTTCGGCACCCAACCCACCACCGTTTGTCCATCGGCCGAGATTGTCATCTCGTAGCCATAGTCGCCAAACAATCGCTCCCCTTGCCGCAGGACTTCGCCTTTGTAGGTCAACGGCTTAAAGGTCTCCAGGCTATACATCGTCACCGGCGGTTCGGAGTAGGTCACGATCGGACCTTGCGAAGCGCTGCCGAGCAAGAATTGCTTGGGCTTGAAATTCGCGGGCGTGGGAAAGCTTTTCTCGCGCTTGAGCGTGGCGATGGTGTAACGATGCACGATGTTCTGGCTGGGCACGAGCACCAGCAGCTTCTCGAGGCCGGCCGCCAAAACCAGATCTTCGCCAGGGGCATCGATGGTCTTAATGATGCTGCCGGCACCTACATCGAACAACGCCAGCTTCTTCGCGTCTTTCAGATGGAACACCAGGTAGCGTCCCGCGCCACCGGTCGCCATGGTGGTCCACGGGGCGTCGAGTTCGATGTTCTCGACGTCCGGCAAGCCGCTGGGCTCGGGAATCTCGTCCGCCGTGAGGGGCAGTTGCGTGTACAGCAAAAGCAACAGCGACAGGCAAAAATAGCGCACAGATCTCATCATCACACTCCCCGCTTGCGGTGGACCGACTGGTAGGGTCTAGCGTAGCGAACCGGCTAGCGGGCGGCAAGCAAACGGAATTAGGACCGGTGTGAATCGGGAGCCGAACTACCGAGGAATTTGAAAGTGAAAGCCCAAGGCGGCGGCCAAGCGATCGAGGACATCGGAGCGGAGGGTCCGTTCGCCGGTCA
>JBGSHH010000329.1:0-3916 GCA_041752355.1 Pirellulaceae bacterium
CGAACCCCGAACCCCGAACCCCGAACCCCGAACCCCGAACCCCGAACCCCGAACCCCGAACCCCGAACCCCGAACCCCGAACCCCGAACCCCGAACCCCGAACCCCGAACCCCGAACCCCGAACCACCCCCACCATCTCCCGTTCGCCCCGTTGCCACACTCCCCGGCGTTCTTATACTACTAAGGTTTCGCAGTTTTCCGCGGTTGCGGTCTTGGCTCGCGAGCGGTCGATTGCCAGTAAGTGCTTGCCACAGAAAGGTTTGCGGTGGACAAGTCTTCCCCGACATCTTCGTTTTTGGCTCGTAATGAGTTTCTCTTACGTCGCCTCCACTCGCTGAGCGGGCTGATTCCGGTGGGGGCATACATGTGCGTCCACTTAATCACCAATGCTAGCGTGCTGAACAGCGTTCCGACGTTCCAAAACGCCGTGTTCAACATACACGGTTTGGGCAAGATTCTGCCCCTCGTGGAATGGGTGTTCATCTTCATTCCGATCTTGTTTCATGCCATTTTCGGCGTGATTATCATCCGGGGTGGATTGCCCAATCACAGCACCTATCGCCTGGGCGGCAACTTCCGCTATTCGCTGCAACGTGCGAGTGGCATGATCGCCTTTGCGTTCATCATGTGGCACGTGTTCCACATGCATGGTTGGTTCCACTTCGACGCCTGGCTCAATGGTGTGGTGAAGCCACTGGGTGGCGCGGAGTTCGCTCCGTACAACGCCGCTTCGTCTGCCGCGACCGCGCTGCAAGCCTCGATCGTCGTACAGATTCTCTATGCCATCGGCATCCTGGCCTGTGTGTTCCATCTGGCCAACGGCATTTGGACGATGGGCATCACGTGGGGCGTGTGGGTGACGCCTGCCGCGCAGCGTTGGGCGAACATGGCCTGCCTCGGCTTTGGTATCCTGCTCGGCGCGGTGGGCTTGAGCGCGCTGGGTGGCATGGTGGCGGTCGATCCGGTCGCCGCCAAAGCGGAAGAAGATAAAATGTATGAAGCCCGCGTCGCCAGTGGTGCGATCGAGCCCAACGAAGAGAAGCGCTCCGGCGGACACGATAAAGAAGTCGCCGACAAGCCTGCGAAAGAGACAGAAGAGTAGACGTGCCGCAGTTGTGAATGCTCGCGAGTAGGGCTCGCTTCGGTCCGCCGCCAGATCCATTAGGCAAGAATGCCGTAAGGTAGAAACATGGCAAAGCAACATGTAATGATTGTCGGCGGCGGTTTGGCAGGCTTGGCAGCCGCCATGAAATTGGCTGAGTTCGGCATTGATGTCGACCTGATGAGCCTTTCGCCCGTGAAACGTTCGCATAGCGTATGCGCTCAAGGTGGCATCAACTCCTGCAACGACTTGACCCGCCAGCAAGGTGACAGCGAGTGGAAACATTTTGACGACACCGTCTACGGTGGCGACTTTTTGCAGCACCAACCGCCGGTCAAAGAAATGGCGTATTGGGGCCCAAAGATCATCGACTTGATGGATCGTCTCGGCGTCACCTTCAATCGCACGCCGGAAGGCTTTCTCGATCGTCGCCGTTTTGGCGGCACGCTGTACAAGCGCACCGCCTTCGCCGGCGCGACGACCGGCCAACAATTGCTCTACGCATTAGACGAGCAAGTCCGCCGCTGGGAAAGTTCTGGCAACATCAAGAAGTACGAGTTCTGGGATTTTCTCGGACCGATCTTGGACGAGAATGGCGTTTGCCGTGGCTGCATAGGCCAAGACCTCGTGACGATGGAGATTCGCAGCTTTCCGGCGGATGCGGTAATTGTTGCTTCGGGCGGCGCAGGTTTGATCTATGGTCGCTCGACGATGTCGATGGCCTGCACCGGCGGGGCCGCGAGTCGTTGTCATCAGGCCGGCGCCAAGCTCGGTAATCCGGAGTTCGTACAAGTGCATCCGACCGCCATTCCCGGCGCGGATAAGCTGCGTTTGATGAGCGAAAGCGCGCGTGGCGAAGGTGGTCGCGTGTGGGTGCCGACTAAACCGCAAGACCCGCGCGATCCCAAGAGCATTCCCGAGAATGAGCGCTATTACTTCCTCGAAGCTCGCTATCCCAAGTATGGCAATCTCGTGCCGCGCGATATCGCCACGCGCGAGATTTTCGATATTTGCGTGAATGAAGGCTTGAGTGTCGAGAAGGATCGTCAGTGCGTTTATCTCGATCTCACGCACATCCCGCGTGCGGAACTCAATCGCAAACTCGGCGGCATCCTGGAGATCTACGAGAAGTTCCAAGGGGTCGATCCACGCGAGACCCCCATGAAGATCTTCCCCGCCGTCCATTACTTCATGGGTGGCCTGTGGGTCGATTATCAGAAGTCAGGCGATGGTGGTTTGGTGATCGGCTCGCCGAAGAATCAAGTCACGAACATTCCCAATCTGTATGCGATCGGCGAATGTGACTATCAGTATCACGGGGCGAATCGCCTGGGGGCAAACTCACTGCTGTCGTGTATCTTCAGCGGTTTGATCACGGCTCCGGGTGTGCAAACGCTGTTGCAATCGAGTAAGGGGACCGCCGCCGATCTTCCGGCGTCGTTCTTCGAACAAGCTAAGAAGCCGCATCAGGAACGTCACAACGCGCTGCTTAAGCGTTCCGGTACGGGCGAAAACCCCTATCTCATTCACCAAGAACTCGGCGATGTGCTGACCAAGGCCGCGACCGTCGTGCGACGCAACGCGCAACTCAGCGACGCCTACGACAAGGTCTGCGAACTCGAAGGCAAAGCTGCCAAAGCATCGATTTCCGATACAGGCAATTGGACAAATCAAAACGTCGTCTTCACCAAGGCGCTGGTCGATATGTTCCCGGTTGCCAAGGCGATTCTGAAGGGTGCGCTGCAACGCGATGAAAGCCGCGGCGCTCACTTCAAGCCCGACTACACTTTCGATTCGCTCAAAGAAACCGAACCCGCCGCGCGGCATGCCGAAGCCGTGGCGTGGTGCGATAACTTTGAAGCCAACACCAAGAAGTATTTGAAGTCGACGGTTGTTACTTACAACGCCGAACATCCAGTTATTAACTACGAGGAAGTCGATACCTCGCTCATTCCGCCCCGCCCGCGTTTGTATGGTCTGGTCGGTGCGGAGCAGATCGAACAAGTTTGGAAAGAACGAGCCGCCGCCAAGGCCGCCAGTGGCAGCAACGGAGCCAGCGCCAGCGGGGCGAAAGTCGCCGTCACTGCCCATTAGTTTTTTGTCGGGCAAGCAACGCACACCCATCGCATACAAGAATCACGCTTAAGAATCACGAGCCGATCCTATGGTCGATCATTCGCATAACGGACATTCCGAGAGCAGTCACGACAACCACGGCGGGCACGGGCATCCCGACTCGTTCGAGGTGCGAGTCTTGCGGCAGGCGGCCCCTGGCCAGCCCAGCGAGTGGGCGCGGTTTCGCGTCAAGTATGAACCGGACATGAACGTCATTAGCGTGTTGCAACGCATCGCCGCCAAGCCAGTCACTGTCGAAGGCAAGCACACCACGCCAGTTGCTTGGGACTGCAACTGCTTGGAAGAAGTCTGCGGCGCTTGCACGATGGTGATCAATGGTCGCGTGCGACAGTCTTGTTCGGCACTGGTCGACAAGCTGCTGGCGGAGAATAGCGAAATCGAGCTACAGCCGATGACGAAGTTTCCCGTAGTACGCGACTTGATGGTCGATCGCGGTCGCTTATTCCGCGCTTTGGAGAAAGTGGAAGCTTGGGTGCCGGTCGATGGATACTTCGACATGGGCGCTGGGCCCAAGGTAGCGCAAGCCGATCAGGAGCAAGCCTATCCACTGAGCGAATGCATGAGCTGCGGTTGCTGCCTGGATGCTTGTCCGCAGTACACCAAGGTGGAACTGACGCAATACGAAGGGGAGAGCGACGCCGAATTTGAGAAACGCAAGACGGAAGAATACGATCGCAA
>JBGSHH010000330.1:0-3614 GCA_041752355.1 Pirellulaceae bacterium
GCTGCGACAGGCTCAGCCGCTGACGCAGGGTAGTCAGGGGCCAGCTCATCCGCAGCCCCTACCGCAAGCCGCCCGTCCCGCGCCTCAGTCGCAGCCGATCAACGCCGCGATCGTCGAAGACACCCCGGTAACGGTGAGCGACAAACCGTCGCCCGATGGCGAGCCAGCGCCGGATCGTCGGCGCGGTAAGAAGCAAAAAGGTCTCGTGGGGATGATCGCCGGGGTTGTCGGTGGCGGCATCATGGGGACGTATCTCGCAGGCATTATTTTGAATTGCCTCGGTGCGCCGATTCCCGATGCGGTTCGGTTCTTGCCTGGGATGGGCGAAGGCAAGCAGGTGGCAGTGAAACCCGAGGAGAACGGCCAAAACGGCAACAACGGCAGCGCCAATAGTAACAACAACAACGGCGGTGGTAACAACAACAACGCCGGGAACAACAATAGCACCAATAACAATAACACCAACAATGGCCAAAGTGGCCGTACCAAAGATCCCGTGGCGGTACCCGCAGGCAATGACTTGTGGAAGCTTTCACCAGCGCAAGGCGCGCGCCTTCAATTTGCCGCGGGACGGCATAGCTTCGCTTATGTGGAGGATGGTAAACCTTACTTTGCCGACACGAACAATCATGACTCCGGCGTCGCGAAGTCAACGATCTCATTGGGTGATGGGCTACTTCATTCTGAGAATATTCTCACGGGTTACGAGCAGCAGCTCCATAAACATTATTTGTATGCCAAGCCCGGCACGTCGGGTAATGTGGCGATACCGATGGCTCTCCCCCCAGGCATGCAAATCGCCGGTCGCGTCTGCTATGTCAATTGCCTGGTACTTCGCAGCCCACCGGACAATGGCGCCCAGATCGAATTGGTGCTGACCAAGTCGCTGCGACGGGATACCGTCAGTTACGACCCGGGAGATGTGCTCAATACACAAGTTTTGGATCCCGGCGGACACAATCGGCCCGTCAATCTTCCATCTGACCTGCGCGAATTCTATTTGGTATTCAATATCAAGAATGTGGCTTCTCCGGGCGCTCCGCCGACCGAACGCGGGATGCGCCTGATGCTGCAACCCGATGTTTTCAAAGTCACATTTCAAGTCGAACCCGCAGGCGGCACATTCGCAGCGACGAATAACAACAACAGCAGCAACAACTCGTCCAACAACAACAATTCCAATCAGCCGGGCGCAACCTACACACCCGTCCAAACAGACAGCCCGACCGGCACCGCGAAGTGGCCAATTCCCGATGCCAGGCAGGTGGCGGCGGAAATGATTCGTCTGCAAAGGCGGAACAACAACGATCCGCTGTATTGGATTCAAGCCGCTGATTCCGAATCGACGCCGCTCAATAAATACGCCATGCTGAATCTGGCGACGAAACGCGCCGTCGATGCCGGTGATGTGCAGCAATTGGCCTACGCCTACGATCGTATCGAAGCCAGTTTCACGGCCGACTTCGCCTTGGAACAGGCGTCGCTGTTGACGCAACTCGCCGATGGCAAAAAAGGCGGCTTTCAACCGGCGGCCTTTGCTTCGTTTTCAGCGAAAGTTTTGCAAAAGATGAGGTCCAAGGGGGAACTCTCCCGCCATAAGGGGTTACTAAGTAGTGCGCTCGGTTGGGCGCGCGAAGCACGCGACTTCGACTCCTTGCGCGAATTGACGTTGCTGGCGGCGGAAGTTCAGCCTTAGGGCCTCTCGCTGAATCACCTCTCGCTGAATCAAAGGTGTGTCGATGGCTATGCACGAACAACAAGTTGGTCTCGGTCGTAGCTGTGCGCGGTGGGCGATCGTTCTCGTCGGCGTGTTTCTGTTCGTCGGAAGTGGCAGCGCGCGCGCCGCACGCGGCCCCACGTATATCGGCGTGCGAATGCCGACCGCCAACGAACGGCAACAAGCCGAGCAGGATTTCAAAACGCAGTACGCCTCGGAGAATATCGACAGCGCGACGCCGCTAGTACAAACGGAGTTCGCGCAGCGCGTGCTGACGGATGCGCAGCAGCGGCGCGACAATCCTGCGCAGTACTATGTCTGGAGGTGGAACGCGGCCTCGGTATTGCGTCGCACCGGTCAGTGGCGCGAGGCGTTGCAGTTGTGCGATGAGTTGTCGAGCGAATTTAGCGCCCCCTACTTTGCCACCCGCGCGCCGATCGTGCGCGATATCTGCCGCGAGCAGATAGGCAAGCCCCTTGCAGGCTTCTCCGATGTGCTCGCGCTGCGTCTGATCTACGACACGTTGGAAGGCTGTCTGGCCGAGGACGATTACTACAACGGCGCGACGCTCGTGGTCATCGGCAAACAATTTGAAACCAAGCTCAATCGCAGCGGACCGCTGGCTTATTGCGATCAATTTCAAGACCGGCTTTCCAAAAATGAAGGGGCGTTCCTGCGCTCGCATCAGGCCCAATTGCAGGCCGATCCGTTCCATCCGGGAGCCAATCAGGCGTTCGGCGAGTATCACTGCTTCTTGAAGTCGGACTTTCAAGCGGGCTTACCGCATCTAGCGCTGGGAGCGGATCTGACTTTAAAGCGACTAGCGCGCCGCGATTTGGCGCGCCCCAGCGATGTTTCCCAACAACGCGAACTTGCCTCCGACTATCAACAGGCGGCTGCGTCTCAACCCAGTCCCGCCAAGGACGTCCTATTGAAGCGTGCCGCTTATTGGTCAGCCCAAGTGGAACTTGGCAATATCGGTAACAATACCGGTCGTTGGTTCAATAACCCCATCTTGCCTTCGAGCCAAACTTTTGTCCAACGCGAGTGGCAACCCGGCGCTGGCACCGCCCAACAACACCGTCCCCCCGGTGCGTCGCTGCTGCTCACCTTCGATCAGAACCTGGTCCAACGTGGCAACGCGCCGCCGTTTACCGTTACGCTTCCCAAGGGACAGCAAGTCACGGGGCAACGGGCCGTCCTGGTCGATGCCAGTCCTCGCGCCAATCATTTGGAAGGCGTCGCGGTTAACGGCGGTTATACACGCTTCATCGGCGATACTTGGAATTCGCAAGGTGCGCCATTAGCAATGCCCCGGCGTTTGGTGAGCAACCTGAATGGATATACGCTCTCGACCTGGGTGCGCTTTGAAACGAATTCCCAATTTGGCATCTTGTTGAGCGAGCCGGACAAAGCCAATGCGGACACCCCCAATGAAGCCATCCATTGGTTCTTTAGCAGCGGCAACAAACTCGACATGCGGCAAACTTATCCGCCGGTCGCCGATCCCACCCTCAAGCGACTCAAGCCATCGCACTTCGTCGCCAGCGAATTGAATAGCAGTCGCTGGCACTTCATCGCTGTGACAGTGCTCCCCAATCAAACGTTGCGCTGGAATATCGATGCGCAAACGATTGCCCTGCCCCTTCGACCTGGCCAGGGCACCAGGGACGGCATCAGCCTGCTCGCAGGTGTCGCGGGGCAAGTCGACAATCTCGCGTTTTATCCGCGTCCCCTCAGCGTTGGCGAAGTCGACGCGCTATTTCACATGGGATTGACGGGGGTTTCACTCGTTTCAGCGCAAACCAACTTGGAAGACAATCAAGCAATCAACTTGCCGCCAGTCATCTATGCCAATCCCAACGAGCCACTGGCTGGCGGCCCCAATAACAACGGC
>JBGSHH010000331.1:0-6956 GCA_041752355.1 Pirellulaceae bacterium
CGCTTACTGCCGGCAAAGAAATTGAGTCCAATCGCATCCGCGCCGCTGGCCGCGATGTGCGCGGCGTCGGTGGCAGTGGTGACTCCACAAATCTTGATACGAAACAAATCAGCATTCCCCGGCAATAACGGCGTGCGGTCCAACATTGAATTATAGCGGAACATCAATCCGATAGGTTTCTCGCTCGAGGCGGTGGACGACTTTACCGGCGCAATAGCGCCTAATCGACACAAACGCTACGTCCTATCCCCTGGCCGCCGGAAAGGAGTTTTGCCCCGCATTGCGACGATGAGGGATAGGCAAGGCATAGCAATCAAGGAATTTGGCCGCTCGAAATTCGCGGCCGAGCAACATTGAAGCGCGGCTGGCAGCGAATGGATCGCTGCCCCCAGCCGACAACGCCCCACGGATGCGGATGCAAGGCATGGATCACGGACGTAACCATCAAGCGGAAGACGGGGCTACAGCCTCCTGGCTGCGCACCCTCGGTGCTGCCCTGTTGGCGGCAGTCGCGGTTTTCTTTGCGGGCGAGTCGCTCTGGCGACCGACCTATCGTCAGTTTGTCGCCCAAGCGGTGGTGAGCGGCCCCGCGTCGACCGCAAGTCTGTCGAGCAGTCTCGATCTGGAAGCGATCCGCGCCCAGCTTAACGCCGAAGTTCCCAGCACGGCGCATCTCAACATCTATCGCCAGTATCAAACCAGCGGCGCGAGCGAACGCCGGGTGGCGATTGAATTCACCGACGGGCAAGAATCGGCGGCGTTAGCAACGGTCGATCGCTTGTCGCGCGTCCTGTTGAGCCAGGGCCAGGCGAACGCGGCTGCGAACGCGCATCAATCACCAGAACTCACCGCCGCGCAGGCCCGCCTCACCGCCGCGCAAGCGAAAGAAGACGCCGCCCGTCGTGCGCTCGATGGCCTCACCAAACAACACTTCGAGTCGGTCCGCCATTTGGAACAAGCCGCCGCCGATCTCGCGCCGGCGACAACCGTCGTCGAAGCCCCTCAGCAACGTGTGCCCAATCCGCTCTGGACACGCTTGCAGAATCAAATCGACGCCTTGGAAACCAAACGGGATGGGCTATTGATCAAACTCACCGAAGAGCATCCTGAAGTGCGAGATGTCGATGCACAGTTGACCGAGTTAGAATCACGCTTGGCGAGCACGAATCGGTGGGAAGGGGCTGAGCCGAACGCCGATCGCAACCTGCCGACCAGCAATGCGGAAGAGCAAGCCGCCTTGGCGGCGAAGCTCCAGTTCGTAGCGGAGCAGCGTAACCAGTATCGCGCCGCCGTCCATGCTTACGAACTGGCACGGGGCGAAAGGTACGAAGCGCAGGCTGCCGTCGAGATACTATCGCAACCCAGTAGTTTGGCCGCCAGCGTCACTTCGACGACCCGTTGGGAACTAGCCGAACCAGCGCACATCGTCGGTCGCATCCCAGCGATCTCGGCGGCGGCGCGCTACCTGGTGTTGGCGGGTGCTGGATTGCTCGCCGCCTTTGCAGTGCTAGCGGTGCTACGTCCGCGTCCCAGCGCGCAAGCGATTGCCGTCGAACGACAACCCGAGCTCAAGCCTGAGCCTGCTGTCGATATCGAAGCGCTCCTCGGCATGCCGGTCATCACCCGTCTGGCACGCAGTAGTCGCAATTAATGTTCGTGTTCGTTCCCGTCCGACACCCTTGAACCAACGAGACAACAGTTTGCGCCTGCCATTGGCCGATGTCAGACAGGATACCGAGCGATCTCGCATCGGATTGTCTGGCAACTTGGCGGGGCTGCCCAACTCGCACGAAGCAGGAAACGTAGGCTATGTACGAAAAGTTTTTTCGCATGAAGCAGCGTCCCTTTGCCGCCATGCCTGCCGCCGCTGGCTATGTTGCCACCGGCAGCATCGAGCAGGCACGCCAGCAATTGGCGCGAGGGATTGAGCGCGCCGAAGGGCCGGGCCTGGTGGTCGGACCGGCTGGCATCGGCAAGTCGCTCTTGCTGGCGGTGCTGGCGGCGCAGTTCGCGGATCGGTTTGCGGTGGTGCAGCTTGCCAGTGGGCGGCTGCGTAATGTGCGAGCTTTGCTCCAGAATATTCTGTTTGAGCTGAAGCTCCCCTACCGCGATCAAACCGAAGGCGAGCTGCGCCTGGCGCTCCTGGATCGACTCGAGCCGAGCGACCAGAATCAGCACGGTCTGTTGCTGCTCGTGGACGAAGCTCATGCCTTGCCGGTGCGCTTGCTCGACGAACTTCGCATGATCACGAACCTGGTGCGCGGTGGCGAACCGCGGGTGCGCGTCGTTCTGGCGGGCGATATGCGGCTGGAGGAACGTTTCGCCAATCCCCGTTTGTCATCGCTTCAGCAACGGATCGCCGCGCGGTGCTATCTTCAGCCTTTGACGCGCAACGAGACGTTCGACGTCATTCGTTCGCAACTCACCGCCAGTGGCGTGCTTCCCAGCGACCTATTCAACGACGATGCCTTGATCGCCGTGCATCGCGCTACCAGCGGCGTACCACGCTTGATCAATCAGCTTTGCGACCATGCCCTGATCCTGGCCGCCATTGGCAATCAAAAGAACGTCAGCGCGCGTTTGGTTGACGAAGCCTGGGCCGACTTGCAACAGTTGCCGCTCCCTGTCGTGGAAGAAGAAGTCGCGGAAACATCTGGAGGCTCCATTGTCGAATTTGGTGCCCTGGATGATGGGCCAACCGCAGGAACGAAGTTCACGCGATTCGATGCACCGATCGCACGCGCCAAGCACGATCCCTTTGCCGCACTCGATGAAATCGATCGTCAAATCACCGCCGCCGACGAGGAGGACTTCCGACCACTCAGCCAGTTTCAGCCGGAAGTGGAGCTTACTTTCGCCGGACCCCAGCAACCTTTTGGCGGCGTGTTCGACGAAGAGGAAGTGGTGATCGATCGCTATGCGTCGCTCGAAGCGCAAATGTTGCGGACGCGTCCCCAGGTGACCAGTCGCGAAGGGCGAGAGATCGCAGCGATGCTGGGTACCACTGCGACCGTGCGGCAGAAACTAGGCATCGTGAGCGCCGATCCCGCGGAACTGAGCGCACTCAGCGGCACCAATGGCGAGGCGCATGAAGAACCCTTTGATCCGGCGAGTGACCCCGTGATGCCGGATTACTATCCGCACGTTTCAGAGAACGCCGCCACGGTGCGCATCGTGGCGGAACAACCAGAATTGGTGGTGGATGACGCGTCCACCGAAGTCGCCACCGCGCCGCCACCAGCACCGACCGGCCGCGCGCGGCGGCAAGAGTATCGCCAATTGTTCGCTCGCTTACGTCGCGGCGGCTAATCGCTTCAGGTCTTTTGACAGGACAATTCGACTGCCATGAGCCGCATCCTGCAAGCACTAAAACAGTTGGAAGCCCGTCCCGCGACGGAAGCTGTTCCACCATCGGCCAATCCGCCTGCGCAGCCACCGGCGGCGAAGACGCCGACGATGCCGTTCGTCCCGCCGCCAGCACCGCTGGAACGTCGTCCCACGGAACCCCTGCCACCGCGACAGCAGAAGAAACATAAAGCGATCCGAGTCGCAGAGAAAGCGGCCCGCGCCTTACAAACGGCGGCAGAAGTGGATCAGTTGCTAACGCAGTTGCAGCCCAGCGTTACCGAATGTTGGACCGAGCAATCGCGCATCGAATCGGTGCAAGTGGCGGGCTTTGATCCAGCCTTGCTGCTCGATGCTTATGCGGTCGAAGCCGCTGTACAGTTACCTGAAGTGGTGACGGTGCGCGAGACGGCGCGGGAAGCAACGGCGTTCTACGATCTGGAACTCAACTCCACCTTCATTGAAACGCGGGCGCCGAGCCGACGCGACGTGATTCACGCGCTGCCCAGCTATATCTCGCTGCAACTCGCGGAGCGGACCGGCATTGGCAGCGTGCAAGTGCAAGACCAATTGCCGCTAGTGATTACGATCGAGGACACCGGCAGCCTGCCTGCCAGCGCACCGACTTTGGAAGCGGCGGCACCCATTATCGAATTGCCGCTATTCGCCCCCACCGTGGTCGAACAATCATTGCTCCCCTCCGATTGGCTCACCCCAGCTATCGCGGTGATCGATCTCGCCGTTCCACACCAAGGTAGCTCGGCGATTGTGGTGACAGAGCATTTGCCACACGTCGTAATGATTCGCGAGCGCTACGAAGTGCTGCAAAAGGCGTCGGAGTTGGCCAGCGCCGATGTCGAGCCAGAACTGGCGATGCTGCAAGCGCTCGAGGACCTGCGCGCCATGCAGCGTGGCATCGCGCCTTCGGTCACCGAACATTGGATTCCCGTCAACGACGACCAGGCGTTATTAGTCGAGCACGCCAGTGGGCTGATGATCGATGACGCTTGTGCCACCTCCGTGGTCGCCGCCGATTACGCTCCGCAGGTGATCACCATTCGTGAGCACGTGGAAAGCGACGCCTTCTCGCCTTCGCGCCTGGTCACGCAACCCCTGGAGCGCGAGTCTGACCTGACGTTTGAGCAACCTGGGCTATCGCGCAGCGAACTCACGGCCCTATTGGGAACGCCACAAGTCTCGGTGATGGAAGCCTGGTTACCTACCGCAGACGAAGCGGCGTTGGTGGTGGAGCAAACCGCCGAGTTGATCGGCGATCTCGATTACGCCACGTCGGTACTGGCGAGCGACTATGCTCCCCAAGTGATCACGGTGCACGAACCGCGTGAGGAAGAGGAAGCCGCACCGGGCCTCCCCACGCGCATGGTGACGGAGCCGATTCGTCGCGAAACGCCTGCCGCACCGAACGCTGTGGAGCAGATCCAGGCAGCGGTGGCGAACTTGCTCGGCCCCGCACCTGTCGCGCTGGCGGATGGCTGGGCTGCCGATGATGTTTACTTGGCTGCCACACCGGTCGATGTCGTCACGAACGTCGGCGATTGGCCGAGCAGCGAAGCGGCAGCCAGCCTGATGGTCGAAGGCTTCACATCGCCAGAGGTCACGAGTCCCGCGCGCGACATGCAAGCTGCCGCGCCGGAAGTCGAGTTGCATTTTCAACGCGATGCGCCGCGCCGTCGGGCCTTGCCTGCGGCGCAATCGGTTTCCAAATCGCGTCGCCAGCGCCACTTGCCGCGCGTGCCAGACGTGCGTGAGTTGCAAATGCGGACGCTACTGCGAGGGCCGCGCGGGCTTAGTGTCACGCCTCTCACCGCATGGGAAGGCGCATTGCGCGAGGAGCTGTTGCGCGGCTCGCAAGCCGGTGCCTATCGGCAGCTCATCGAGCGTTGGCGAGCCGATCAACAAGCCCATCAGACTTCGACTATGCTCGTGACGAGTCTGGGCGAAGCGTTTGCCGCGTCGGACGTCATCATGCATGCTGCCATTCTGCTCGCAGAAACAACCGACAGCACGCTGTTGGTCGTGGAAGCCGACGACGAGGGTGCGATCTCACGGCGTTTGGGGTTGGCCTCCAAGCCCGGACTGGGCGAACTCCTTTCGCCTTACGACGCCCACGGCGAAACGATTTTCCCTTCCGCGACTCCACGTCTACACATCCTGCCGCGTGGGCGCTCGCTGGGAATTCTCGATCCAGCCTCACCAGCGTTACGATCGTTACTATCCGACCTAGCGCACGAATACAACTGGATTCTGTTGGCCGGAGGACGCTGGGATTCGCCGCTGATGCTCCCCCTAGCACGCGTCGCAGGCGGTACTTACGTCGTGGCACCCTTGGCGGATATCAAGCCGACCGACGCTACACGCGCCGTGAACGCGCTACGAAATGGTGGTGCCCGTATGCTAGGCTCTATCATCATTGATGATTGATCGCACTCGTTCGGGGATAGGCTACGATGCCCATTTATTTGGTGACTGGCGGCGCTGGCTTTATTGGTTCGCATATCGCGGAAGCACTGGCGGCGCGCGGCGATGAAGTCCGCATCTTCGATTCGCTGGCGACGGGCTCCCCCGCCAATCTCGCCGAATTCCAACATCGCGTGACCCTGATCAAGGGCAATATCTGTGACGCCAAAACACTCGGCGAAGCGATGCACGGCGTCGATTGCGTCTTTCATCAAGCGGCGATCGCATCGGTGCCGTATTCCGTAGAAAAGCCGCTGGAAGTACATGACGCTTGCGTTACGGGCACGCTGAACGTGCTGCATCAAGCGCGACAAAACGGCGTTCGGCGCGTCGTGTATGCCGCCTCGAGCGCTGCGTATGGTGATCGCCCCGCCAGCAGCAAACGCGAGACGGATTTACCGCAGCCCCTCTCGCCGTATGCGGCCGCGAAGTTGGCGGCGGAGTTGTACTGCGAAGCGTTCTATCATACCTATGGCATGGAAACGGTGGCCCTGCGCTATTTCAACATCTTTGGCCCTCGACAAGATCCCAAAGGTCCTTACTCTGCCGTCATTCCACTGTTTGTCACACGCTTGCTCGCTGGTCAGCCCCCGGTGATCTATGGCGACGGGATGCAATCGCGCGATTTCTGCTACGTGGCCAACGTGGTGCATGCCAACCTGCTGGCGTCTACCGCGCCGCTAGCGGTGGGGCGCGTGATCAATGTCGCCAATGGCCGCTCGACATCGCTGCTGGAGCTCATCTCGCTTTTGAACGAGATCCTCGGCACCGATGTCGCGCCGGTCCACGAACCGCCGCGCATCGGCGATGTGCGCGACAGCATGGCCGATATCACTCTCGCCCGTCAGTTGCTTGGCTACGATCCACTCGTCGGCATGGAGGAAGGCTTGCGGCGCTCCGTCGATTACTATCGCTCCGTGATTGGCAAGTAGTCGCAGTTTCTCATGGAAGCTGCAAGTTCGTGGGCCTCAAAACGCTGACTTTCAACCGCTGACTTTCGCGATTGAGAGCTCGAACTGATTTTGTGCTGACTCGTTCCGCTGATTGCGGGTGGGAGAATAGTCCTGGACGCCGATTGTCTTGCCGTCGGCGCCAAACTCCAGCAATCGTAACCAGCCATCGCCCCCTTGAGG
>JBGSHH010000332.1:0-3319 GCA_041752355.1 Pirellulaceae bacterium
CGCATTTCGGACGGCGCTTCACGCTGCGCGGTCGTCGGAGATTGGCGTGAATCCAACGTACAAACAGCCAGCGCCGACCCAATAAGAGCCATGACGGATCGTCCTTCGGCAGATCCGAAGCGGCCCGACGTAGTTCTTGCAACGGGCGGTTTCCCACGCTAAGTCGCATCCAGAACATCGGTTACGAGCAGGGCGACAATGGCCGAACACCCGAGTGGTATCGGGCAAACCACCAAACGACGTGGGTGGCGAAGCAAGCAGGGCCTGTTAACGACTGGTCGATTGGCTGATCCGTCGTGCTATTAAGATTGGCGAATTCGTCCATTTGAGCACGGAACTGAACCTGCGGTTTAGCGTCGAAGTTCGCCTAAACGAGTTTCTCGATGTTTTTTTCGTAAAATTACTTCGGCGAACGGAGTGTATGTCTATGGCCCCCGAGAACTCTCATAGCCACGAGCAATTTCTCACGCTGTTCACGTCGAACGAGTCGGCGATACGTGCCTACGTGCGCAGGTTGGTGCCAACGCGCCACGATGCTGCGGACGTGATGCAGGGGGTCTCGTTGGTGCTCTGGAAGAAGTTCCGTGAGTTGGACCAGCCAAGTGATTTTCGCAAATGGTCATTTGGCGTGGCTCGCTTTGAGACGTTGGCCTGGCTGCGCGACAAGGCGCGGGACCGGCTGGTGTTGGCCGATGACGTGTTGCAAACAATGGCTCACGAGTCAGGGCAGGACGAAGAGCGACTGTCTGCACAGCGCGATGCCTTGGAAGGCTGTCTCGAAAAGCTGCCCAAGGAGCAACGGACTGTAATTCTGGCGGCATACGCGCCCGACGCGGCCATTCAGGACGTGGCGAAACAGAGTGGAAGAACCATCGCGGCCTTTTACCAGTGGTTGCATCGAATGCGACTGCAATTGTTGGAATGTACGCGTCGCACGCTTCAGGCGGAGGGGCTGGCATGACCGATTCAGCTGACCTGCGCCCTCTGTTCGTGGCCTATGCGCTTGGGGCAATCTCCCCAGAGCAGCTTCAGGCATTAGAAGCGGCGCTGCGCGCGGACTCTGATCTCCGCCGTGACTTTATCGAGTACATGAATATTGATTCGGCGTTAGGTGACATGGCGGCGCTGTCCGAGGCCGAGTTGGCAGAGCTTGAAACAACAAAGCCCGACAATGGATCAAGGGTAACTGGTACTGGCGTTTCTGATGCAATTGCAAGAACCAACGACCGACCAACGCAAACATTTCGAGTTGTTGCATTCGGGGGAGCACTTGCGGCGACTTTGCTCATTGCCGCATTCTTGTGGTTCGCCAGTGCAAGCGAAAACGAGCACGTACCGGTGGCAACGCTGGTCACCGATGTCGATGCCGTCCTGTTATGCGATGGCCAGCCTTGCAAGGGTACAGAATTACGGGCCGGCAAGTATCGGCTGGAGCAAGGACTTTTACAGTTACAGTTCGACGGTGGAGTCATGGTTTACGTGGAGGCTCCCGCCCGCTTCGATGCGGTCAGCGACAAACGTGTGACGCTGCACAGTGGACGACTGTCGGCCAACGTGCCGCCTGAAGGTGTCGGCTTTACGGTGGAAACGCCCGCAGCAGAAGTCATTGACTTCGGCACGGAGTTCTCAGTTGAGGTCGAATCGGGCGCGAGCGAGGTGCATGTGTTTGCAGGGATGGTGCGAGTCCTGCCACGTTCACCGAGCGGCACGAAGACGGGCAGCGCGGTTGATCTGCGCACGTCGCAGGCGGTGATGATCGACCACGTCAGCGACAAGAAGCCAGTTGCAATTGACTTGGCTACAGATCGGTTCATCCGCACGTTCGACGAGTTCCGACGCCGGTATTCAGGCACAGTCAAACGGCTTTCACCCGTGGCCTTTTACCGGATGGCGATTCGCGACCAGGGACTCGCCTGCCTGCCGCCAGAATACTCGGGCGTTGTGTTGATGGGTGACGGAAACCGACCGCCTCACGCGAGAGGGGTCTTTGCCGGCGGTTCGCTGCGCGTGCTGGCCGACTCTTCAGGACGCGGCGGGCGGGTCGATACTTCGCCGCCGCTGCGGACAGGGCAATTCACGCTGGCCGCGTTCATCTATCCTGAACCCGGAGCACGCGAAGGAATTGTGGCGACCAATATCCGAAGCAACGATGGCAACTTTGCTTTGGGACTCGATGAGAATGGCGTCCTGCAAGCGACGATCAGAAACCGCGACGGCGGTCTGCTGACCGTGTCTGGTGACGCCGCGGTCGCGCTTCATACATGGCGTCACGTCGTGATGACCGTCGATGGCCAGCAGTTTCGGCTCTATGAAGACGGTCATTTGGTCGCGTCCGCTGCGTGCTCTCCGGTTGCCGACAGCGTGACTGACGTGCTGTGGTTTGGAACCAACGCTGATGGACAACAGTTGTGGGACGGACGCATTGATGAAGTCGCCCTGTTTGACCGGGCATTCAGCGATGTTGACGTCACCGCTCTCTACGAGGCTGCAATCGAAGAAATCAAGAGATTGGAATGAATGTCATGTTTCAAATGAGGATAAAGCTATTCACTGTCGTCGGTGCACTCGTTTTGGGTTGCCTGGCGGTGACGGCTGCGCGAGCCGACTCAGGGGCGCCCAAGCCCAACGTCGTGTACGTCATGGCCGACGATGTTGGTTGGGGTGACTTGAGTTTTCATGGCGGCGGCGTGCCCACGCCGAGCATCGACCGTCTCTGCAAGCAGGGGGTTGAGCTGACGCAATTCATGGGCTGGTGTGTCTGCTCGCCGACGCGCGCGATGTTGCTTACCGCACGCCATCCGATTCGTGTCGGCACTGGTCCGGAAGTAGGTGGCGAACTGGCGCTGGAGGAAACGACCATCGCCGAGGGGTTCAAGGCCAACGGCTATCGCACCGGCGTCTTCGGCAAATGGCACAACGGCGACGATCCGGACACGCCAGAGTTTCAAGCCGCCTTCGCCGAGGCTTTCAGGCAGATGCCCAACAAGAAACACACGGGTGGTCACGGCGCGAATGCGCATGGCTTCGACGAGGCTTGGGTCTACTACGGCGGCGGCGCGGATTACTTCAATCGCCGCACGGTGCAGGGACGTGGTCCCGTTTCGTGGTGGCACAATCGCGAGTTCCGCAAGAACGACGAGGGCTACACCGACGATCTGGTGACGAAATACGCCATCGAGTTCATCCGCGACAGCAAAGACCAGCCGTTCTTCTGCTACATCCCGTTCCACATTGCTCACGCCCCGCTCCAAGCAAAGGATATCGACCTTGCCGCTATCGATGCCGAGAAGGCAGCCACACTCAGTACTTCCCACTTTCA
>JBGSHH010000333.1:0-8312 GCA_041752355.1 Pirellulaceae bacterium
TGATTGTGATGGAGGAAGGCGAACTGCGCGGTGTCTTCACCGAGCGCGATGTTCTCAATAAAGTTGCAAATCAGTACAGCGAAGTCTGCAATCGTCCCGTCAGCGAAGTCATGACCACGAATCCGGTCTTCGTCTTCGATACGGACACGGCGGCGGCGGCGCTCTGTGTACTCGCGGCCTTTGGCTATCGCCATGTGCCGGTAATTAATCGCGAGCGGCAAGTCCAAGGAATTGTCAGCCCGCGACGCATCCTCAGTTTTGTGGAACAGCAACTGAGATCCTGAGTCGTCTGTGAGTTAATCCACTGCCATTTGCACTGCCTTGGCGGATCAGTGAAAATCATCAAGGAATCGATCGATGAACGCCGTATCCGAGGCCATTCGCGACCTGGTTGCTCCCGTCGCAATGCTTTCCGCCGATGGCTTGATTTGTCTCGCACTCTACAATCGCCTGGCGGCAATCATGACGCGTTTGCGAATGTTCCATAAGGAACAATTCGAGATGCACGCGAGGTTGGTGGATGCTTGCGCCACCAGCCAAGGTCTGCGTATCAGCGATCCGCGCGTTTTGCGACTGGGCAACTTGCAGGAGCAATGCGAGTTGATCGTCCGTCGAGCGCGCTGGTTGCGGAACGCCGTCCTCACGATCTTGCTAGGCATCGTCGGCATTCTCGCCAGTTCGCTCCTACTAGGCCTGGCCTATTTCTGGCCATGGCTGTCGTCGGTGGGCATGGGAAGTTTTGTAATCGGGGTTACGCTCACCATGGCCGGCATCGCGCAGGCGATGGTGGAACTCGTTACGGCGCTGGCTCCACTGGGCCTGGAGCATCATGCGATTGATCAACTCGGTGATCCCATGCTGGTGACCGACGTGATGTCGGACGTGGTTTAGATCGCGTCGCAACTACAGATATTTCGCCAGTGGTCCTCCACGCGCGGCCAAGGCGTCGATCTTCTTCGTCACTGCGGGATCTTCGATCAAAGGCGGCGCATGATGGGGTTTAATCCGCGCATCGATTACGAGACTGCCGCGACAACCCCAATGCTTCTGTTCGGTGAAGCTTCCGATGCCGCTGATATCGGCGGCCGGATTGCTGCGCGTGAAGACCGTCCAGAGAAAATTATTCAGCGTGCGCGTGGTGAAGTCGCTGTCGTCCACGATGACCACCAGCGGAAATGCGTTGATTGTGTCGCTTGGCGTAAAGTGTTCTACGAAATGTGCGTCGCCTTCGTACATTGGCCCGCGAATCGCCAGCACGCCGGGCAATGCGATGCGTGGTTTGTCGAAACCGCCAGGCAGTCGCAAGTCGCTGGGCAATGCTCCCTTTAGTTCGCGCATCGGCGCGCCGGTCGCCGCCAGCACGACCTTGGAACCCTGATTGAGCCCGCTGCCGGAATAGTCCAGCGTGTCGATTGTCGTACGCGTATGAAAATGCAAGTCACGCGTCCAATCGATCCGCCGCAGTAAGTGCTGCAGAAAGGCCGAGATGTCGTGAAGCTTGAGGTCTGGATCGTCCTCATGTGCGACGATGAGCAAATACTTCGCCAGCGACATCTGCCCTTGGCCGAGGACGGCGTTGGCTTGCGTCAACAGTTCTTGCGGTTGCCGGCGCGGCTCGTACGGAACATACCGCTCGCTGCCGATCGCCAACAGGAGCGGATGCACCCCCGCGGCATCGACGGCGTTGACACCTTTTACACCGGGAATGACCGTCGGAATCACCGGCCCAGTGAGTTCGTGGATCAACTCGCCAAAAGTGGTGTCTTCCTGGGGTGGGCGACCGACGACAGTAAAGGGCCAGATTGCGCCATCGCGGGCGTAGACTTTTTCGACCCGCAAGACGGGGAACTCGTGTGCCAAACTGTAGTAGCCCAAGTGGTCGCCAAAGGGGCCTTCGAGTTTCCGCTCCGGCGCAATGCTGCCACTAATGCAAAAGTCGGCATCGCCATAAATCGACAATTCAGCGCCGCGACGAACCATGGGGATGCGATGCCCCGCCAGCGCGCCGGCAAAGGTGAGTTCGGACATCCCCTCCGGCAGCGGCATCACGGCAGCGAGCGTCATCGCGGGAGTACCACCAACGAAGACATTCACTCGTAGTGGCTCGCCAGCATGCAGTGCCACGGCGTGGTGCACGCCAATGCCCCGATGGATCTGATAGTGCAGTCCGACTTCGCGCTCGGCTTCGTAGTTGTTGCCTGCCAGTTGCACGCGGTACATGCCCAGGTTCGATTTCATCAGGCCGGGATCGGCAACGTTCTCGGTGTAGACCTGCGGCAAAGTGATAAAGGGGCCACCGTCATCGGGCCAGGATTGCATTGGCGGCAAATCTCGGAGCGAGATCTCATTTGCCAAAATAGCTCCGCGACGTGTTCGTTTGGGCAACATTCCCAGCGCCGCGAGGGGCGCCTTATAGTATCGCAGCGGATTTCGCCAAAATGCCTGGGGATCAATCTTGAGTTCGATCAAGCGACGGACCGATTCCAACGTGTCGCGAAACAGGAAGCGGGCGCGATCGATCGTGCCGAACAGATTCGACACCATGGGGTACCTACAACCGCGGACGTTGGCAAAGAACACGGCGGGACCACGCGCGAGGTACACCCGCCGTTGAATCTCCGCCGCTTCCAAGTGAGGATCGATCTCGTCTTCACAAACCACGAGATGATCATGGCGTCGCAAATCATCCACGCATTGTCTTAGGCTACGATATCCCATGCCAACTATTCTCCATCACGCAAACCCGAAACGTCAGACCGTCAGCGAGGGGATTCCTGCGGATCGCTCGTTGACGCGTCGGGTTAGCGTGGGAATTTACTATCGGGCTATAATCTGACTTTTGCTTCCGCTAGAATAGCGAACTTTCCCGAACTCCATAATTCCCGTAATCCACCGCCACGCTTCACCGCTAGCAGGATAGCCTCATGCAGATTTCGACATTAAGCACTCCGCTTAACCTATTGGCTGTTGATGCCGTGGTGGTGGGCGTGTGGGGCGATGGCTCGCTGACAACCTCGGCCGCCGAACTCGACAAAGCCACAGGTGGCGCGGTGAAGAAACTGCTCGAGGCCAAAGAGATCTCTCCCAAACGGGGTGATGTGGCGACGTTGCTCGCGCCAAGTGGCATCGAAGAGTTGCAAGCGCTGGTGATCGGACTGGGAGACAAGGCCGATCTGGATCGGGGCGCGGCGTTTCGACTGGCGGCCACTGCCTCGAAAGCACTCGCAGCCAAAACGAGAGCGAAAGTCGCTTATTATTTCACCGAAGGTTGGTCAGACGAACTGCTCGAAAGCGCCATCTGCGGCGGCATTGTGGGCTGTGTCGGCCAAGATCTCTACAAATCGCAAAAGCGTTTGCAGCCGTTTGGTGAACTCAGCTTCGCGAGCGCGAGCGCTGAAGCCCTTCGCACCGGCCAAATCTTGGGAGAGGCGGTCAATCTAACTCGCACGCTCGTCAATGAACCACCGAGCGAAATCTATCCCGAGGAATTCGCCGAACGAGCCACTGCCACGGCGGTCGCCTGCGGATTGGAATTTGAAGTTTGGGACAAAGCACGCCTCGAGAAGGAACGCTGTGGTTCGCTCCTGGCCGTAGCGCGCGGTTCGACGCGCGATCCACGTCTGGTGATCCTTCAACACCATGGCGGTAAAAAAGGTGAAGCGCCGCTGGCGTTGGTGGGCAAAGGCGTAACCTTCGATTCGGGCGGCCTATCGATCAAGCCGAGCGATGGCATGCTCACCATGAAGTGTGACATGGCGGGCGCGGCCACGGTGGTCGGCGCGATGCAAGCCATTTCGAGATTAAAACTACCGATCAACGTCATCGGACTTTGCGGTCTCGTTGAAAACATGCTCGGCGGCGACGCCTACAAGCTCGGTGATGTCCTTAAGTCGCGCAATGGCAAGACGATCGAAGTTCACAATACCGACGCTGAAGGGCGACTCGTATTGGCCGACGTGTTGGATGTGGCGGTCGAAAAAGGCGCGGCGCAAATCATCGATTTGGCGACGCTCACGGGCGCATGCGTTGTGGCACTGGGGACCGACATCGCCGGACTGATGACCAACGATCAGGTCTGGTGCGACAAGCTCAAGTCTGCGGCCGATAATGTCGGCGAACTTGTTTGGCAGTTGCCCATGCATGCCGAATTCGGCGAGCAAATCAAAGGCGAAGTGGCCGACATCAAGAACGTCGGCAATGGTCGCTGGGGTGGCGCGATTACCGCCGCCAAGTTTTTGGAGGAGTTTGTCGCCGGCAAGCCTTGGACCCACATCGATATCGCCGGCCCGGCATTTCTGGAACGCGCCAAACCCTACCTCGATGCCGGTGGCAGTGGCGCTTACGTGCGCACGCTCGTCGAACTGGCTCGCAACCACCTAACCTGATTCCTGTCTAACTCAATTACTCGCCTTCCTAGTCGGCGGGGCAGCGCTGACTAGCCATCTGTCGCCTACGCGTCTCTAAAATCTTACCCTCCTGCTGCGTCAACCTATGCCTTGGATTACCGAACGAGCGACCTCGCTCCCACGCACGCGTGTTCAACAATTACTCGTCGAAACGATCGCGCAGGCGCGACGTAATATCTGCTCACGCCCCAAACGCGTGCTATTGCTCCCGCCAGATATCACGCGGATGCATTCCGGCAGCGGTTGGATCACCGAAATCCTGTATCAGATGCTCCAGGACGAAGCCGATGTGCATGTCATTCCCACACTCGGTCAGCACGAACTGCACACCCGCGAACAGAATCGGCAGATGTTCGGTTCGATTCCGCATGAAAAGATTCACGCTCACGACTGGCGAGGCGGCTGCGTGCATGTGGGCGATGTATCGGCTGACTACGTAAAGGAAGTTTCCGGCGGTGTAGCTGATTGGTCGATTCCGATCTGGCTGAACAAGACGCTGATGGAAGGCAAATGGGATCTGATCATCAATGTCGGCCACGTGGTGCCGCACGAAGTGCTCGGCTTTGCCAATCACAACAAGAATTATTTCATTGGCCTGGGCGGCAAAGAAACGATTTGCAAGTCGCACATGATGGCGGCCAGTTGCGGCATCGAGAACAATCTCGGCAATCTTGTTACGCCGGTGCGGCAATGTTTCAACAAGGCGGAAACGGATCTGCTCGGTTCACTGCCTGATTTGTATGTGCAAGTGGTCCTCGCGCGCGACCCTCGCGGCGAACTTGTCCATTCCGGGTTTCACGTCGGCGATGATGTCGAAACCTATCTCAACGCCGCGCGACAGGCGCGCGAACAGAACATTAACATTTTCGAGAAGCCGCTAAACAAAGTGGTCTGCGTGATGCAAGGCGATGAGTTCTTTAGCACCTGGGTCGCCAACAAGGCGGTCTATCGCACGCGCATGGCAATCGCCGATGGTGGCGAACTGCTGATCATCGCTCCTGGCCTGAAGCGCTTTGGCGAGCAACCCGATGTCGACGCTTTCATTCGCAAGTATGGCTATTGCGGCACGCCCAAAGTGATGGATCTCTATCGCAAGAACGCCGACATGCAAGACCTCGCCCATGCCACGGCGCACTTGATCCACGGTTCGTCCGAAGGGCGCTTTAGAATCACCTACGCACCCGGGTATCTCACGCGCGCGGAGGTCGAGCAAGTGAACTTCGGCTACATGGATATCAATGAAGCGCTGCGCCGCTATCCGCTCGATCGCCTGCGCGAAGGCCACAACGAAATCGCCGGCGAACCGTTCTACTTCATTCCGACCCCCTCCGCCGGTCTCTGGGCGACCAAAGACAAGCTTTACAATCGCGCTAGCGGATTCGGCGAAGGCTGATCGAGGTCGATTCCGTTCTTATTAAAAAGCCGCTCCATTAGTAGTAGCGGCAAAGTCAGCGCCCTTGCGCGCCAACATAGCCCGATTAACCTCTTGCGAACCCCTTGCGAAGGGGAAAATCCGTTCCCATTGCATTCCCGCTGGCGGAATCCCGTGAGCGCCGGGCGAAGATTCGTCGCTGAGAAACGAAGTACGATACGGAAAAGCTTCTTTTCGCCCACTGTCTTGGGAATGTAGGTGCAACGATGACGACCCTCTTTTTAACGTGCGCAGCCATTGGTGGAACGGTCTTGTTGCTGCAATTTGTGTTGGCGCTGGTAGGGATGTCTGACCATGGTGCCGACTTTGCCGACGATTTGCCTTCGGATGCGGATGTCAGCCTCGATGGCGATGGCGTGGGAACTTCCGGTGGCGGACATCATCCGGTCGGTCACGGCCACGTCAACGATTGGCTATTTGGCGTGATTTCGTTCCGCACGGTCGTCGCCGCGCTGACTTTTTTCGGGCTCTCCGGTATGGCTGCGCATTCGGCACAGATGGCAATTGCCACACAAATGGCAATTGCCATGACGAGCGGCCTGGCAGCCATGTATGCCATGCACGCCTTAATGCGCGGCATGCAGAAGCTCAACCACGACGGCACACTCCGCTTGGATCGCGCAATCGGCAAAACCGGCACCGTGTACTTGCCCATTCCCGCCAACCGCGCCAACACAGGCAAGATCCAACTATCGCTGCAAGGTCGCTTGGAAGAATTCAACGCGGTAACTCCCGTCGGCGCAAAACTTCCGGCGGGAGCTAAGGTTGTCGTGACGGGTGTCGTTAGTGGTGACACCCTGGAAGTGGAACCCCTGCCAGTGAACAAAGCCAGCGATCTGGCCGCCGAAGCGGTTTAGTCGCTTTTACGAAACCTTCACAAGCGCCTCAGGGCGTTGTGTCGCTGGGGACTGTAACACATTTCAATTAGTCCCCGCTGGTCGCATGGGCGACCTAGCCCTGCATTCACACGAGAGGAACCTCGCGATGTCCAATCCCTTATTCCTTGGTGCCATCGAAGACATGCTGGCCAGCTTTGGCTGGATCGGCGCGATCGTCTTCTTCGTGCTCATTATCCTGATCAGCTTTCTGATCTTCGTGCAGAAATGCTACAAGCGTTGCCCCAGCAACCGCGTACTGGTGATCTACGGGAAGACCGGTAAGCCCGGCCAATCGAGCATGCCTATTCACGGTGGCGCGAAGTTCGTCTGGCCGATTATTCAAGACTTCGCCTATCTCTCTCTGGAACCAATCCAAATCGAGATCCCGCTGCGCGGCGCGCTGTCGGCCGAAAACATCCGCGTGAACGTCCCCAGCGTCTTCACGGTCGCCATCGATACGAAACCCGATGTGATGCAGAACGCGGCCGTCCGTTTGCTTGGACTATCGTCCGGCGAAATCCGCAAGCAAGCGGAAGAAATGATCTTCGGCCAATTGCGCCAAGTCATCGCCTCGATGGGCATCGAAGATATCAACCGCGATCGCGAAAAGTTTCTGGAACACATCCAGCACTCGCTCGAGCCCGAACTCAGCAAGATCGGCTTGCAGCTGATCAACGTCAATATCACCGACATCACCGACGAATCTGGGTATATCGACGCCATCGGCCAAAAGGCCGCTTCGCTCGCCATTCAACAAGCTCGTGGCGACGTCGCCGACAACTTGCGGATGGGTGAAACAAAGGTCGCTGCTGCCGAGCGCGATAAATCGATTCAGGTCGCCAACGCCCGCAAGGAACAATCGATCGGTACCCGCGAAGCGGAACGGGAACAAGCGGTGCGCTTGGCCAGCCTGGAGAAGGAACAAATCGTCGCCGAGCAACAAGCCGCCTTCGAGCGTGAAGCGGCGGTGAAAGATGCCGAACGGCAAATGCGCGTGCAAGTCGCCCAGGCGGACGCCGTCGCTATCGAAGGCGAAAACTTGTCGCAAGCCAAGGTCGCGCAGTCGCAAGCGGAACTCGCCGTCAAGCGCGCTGAAGCATATCAACTGGGTGAAAGCCGCAAGAAGCAAGCGGAAGCGTCGGTGCTCGAAGCGCAAAACGTCGCCATGGCCAAGGCGGCCATCGCGGAAGCGCAACGTGTGGAAGCGGAACAGCGTGCCAAACTCGAAGCTCCCGCCAAGGCTCAAAAAGCCCGGACCGTCGTCGAAGCGGAAGCGGCTGCCGAGAAGCGTCGCATCGAAGCTAACGCGGAAGCCGGCGCGATCTATGCCAAGCTGGAAGCCGAAGCTCGCGGCCAATACGAAATCCTCGCCAAGAAGGGCGAAGGTTTGCAACGCATCGTGGAAGCGTGCGGCGGCTCGGATCAAGCGTTCAAGCTGCTCATGCTCCAACACCTAGACAACCTGGCGGACGCTTCCGCCAAGGCGATTTCGAACATCAAGTTCGACAAGGTCGTGGTTTGGGAAGGTGGCAGCGGCAACGGTCGCAGCAGCACCGCCGATTTTATCAGCTGTCTGGCGAAGACCCTGCCACCGAT
>JBGSHH010000334.1:0-2782 GCA_041752355.1 Pirellulaceae bacterium
CTAGTCTGGCTGGCGTTTGCCTGTTGTCGCTGTGCTGCTTGCAACTGACCGGTTGTGAGGCGAGTTCCACCGGGAACCCAGCCGCCTTGACCAAGGCCAACTACGATCAAATCGTCAACGACGGCACGCAAACTTTGGAAGCCGCCGAAGCGATCATGGGAAGTAAAGCCAAAGCGCTGACGATGGACGATCTCAGCCGTATGCGCAAGAGCGCCATGGATGGTCAACAAGCCTTCGGCTGGGGCGATGATAACAAAAACATCGTGGTCTTCGTCAAGGATGGTAAGATCTGGGGGCGAGCGATGTCTAACGTCAATTGAACGGAGTGGATTTCATGCGTGTCTGGCAAGCTGCGATATTGTTGGCGATCTGCGGCGCACCAAGCGTGATGAGCGCGCAAGGCCCCGCCGCGCAAGCTCCCGATCTCTTCGGACTAACCAAACTGCATACGGTCGAAGTGACCCTCTCCGCCGCAGCGCTGGCCGAGATGGAGCCGCCCCCGCGCGCCCCTGGCGCACCACCCGCCGCTGGACCAGGTAGCCCCGCGCCCGGTAGCCCCGATTTCGGCGCAGGCAATTTTGGCTTTGAATTCGAATACGTGCGCGGGCAGGTCGTGTTCGATGGCCAGTCGTATGCCGATGTTGGCTTGCGCTACAAAGGCAGCGGCACCTATATGATGTCGGGCCGCCAGGCGAAGCGCTCCGTCAAACTCGATTTCGATCGCTACGACGAGCAGCAAACGCTGCAAGGCTTGAAGAAGCTGAACCTCAACAGCGGCGTCATGGACCCCACCAAAGCCCGCGAAGTGCTCGCGTATGCCGTGTTCAAATCGGTCGATATTCCTTGCCCACGCACCGCGCTGGCCGAAGTGACGCTCACCGTCCCCGGCAAATACGATCACGAGTACCTCGGCGTCTATACCATTGTCGAACAGATCGATAAGCCGTTTCTTGCGCGGCATTTTCAAAGCGGCAAAGGACTGCTGCTGAAGCCAGAAGGCATTCGCGGCCTGCCCCATTTTGGCGATGATCCCAAGAGCTACGAAGCGACCTATATCCCCAAGACCGATGGCTCCGCGGCCGAGTGGAAGAAGCTGATCGAGATGACACGCCTCATCAATGGCCCCGATGAAGCCCAGTTCCGCGCTCAGATCGGCAGCTATCTCGATCTCGATAACTTCGCCAGCTTTCTCGCCGCCAACACAGCGCTGGCGAGTCTCGATGGCTTCATCGGCATGGGACATAACTACAACCTCTATTGCTCGCCGACGACAGGGAAGTTCGCCTTCATTCCGTGGGATCTTGATTTGGCCTTTGGCGCGTTCCCGATGTATGGCAGCCCGGCGCAGTTAGTCGATCTCAGCATCGATCATCCGCATGTCGGCGACAGCAAACTCATCGATCGCCTGTTGGCGATGCCTGACTTCAAAGCCAGGTATCGCGCGCAACTCAAACGTTTGAGCGACGAAGTCTTCATTCCCGCGCAACTGGGTCGCGATATCGCGGCGCTGAATGATGTTTTGCAACGCCTGCTCGTGAAAGAGAAAGCGGCCGCCGACGCGCGCAAGGAAGGGGGCGGAGGTTTGCCCGGCGGTGGCATGTTTGGTGCGCCGCCGATGCCGCTCACCGCGTTTGTCGAACAACGCAAACGATCGATCGACAAGCAACTAAGAGGCGAGGGCCAAGGCTATGTCCCGTCCAGCGGCATGATGGGTGGCTTTGGTCCGCCGCGCGGCGCAGCGCCGGTCGGGCCAATGCTGGCGCGTCCCTTGTTGGAGACCATGGACACGAACAAGGATGGCAAGGTATCGGAAGAAGAATTCGTCGCCGCCGCGCAAAACTTCGCGCGCCGTTGGGACCGCGACGAGAACGGCCAACTCGACGAGCGCGAACTGGCCGAAGGCTTGCAAAAGCTCGTCCCCATGCCGATGGGACCACCGGGTCCGCCAGGGCGGTGAGCAGCGTCCTGTGCGCGATGCTAATCGCACACGAAGGCGACGATGCGCAACGGTCCGCCGCTTCCTGCGGCGATCTTCATCGGCAAGGCGACAACCCAGGCTCCTTGCTCGGGGAGCGCATCGAGCGCGGTGACGTTCTCGAAGATGGGCACGCTATGCCCGCACAGAGCCACGTGGCTTTCGAAATGTGTCGAACGACCGTAATCGATGCTGGCGGTATCGATACCAATGGCTTTGATGGCGCGTTGCTCGACCAGCCAGCGCGCGGCCTCCGGCGCGAGTCCCGGAAAGCGCAACTCGGCCACCGCCTCGGGACCGGTCTGCGTCGTGCCTAGATACTTCGCACGATCGGGCCAGCGTTTGCTCCAGCCCGTCTTCAGTAGCAAAATCACATCCACCAATTGCCGTTGATGACGTTCCTCCCACGCGTGCAGATCGGCGACACTCACGAGATAATCGGGATCTTGCTCGCAAGCGGCCGCGACATCAACCACCACGGCTTCACCAACGAGGCGATCGAGCGGCACCTGATCGGCGGTTGGCTTGTCAGCGGCGAAGTGAATGGGCGCATCGAGGTGCGTCCCGCCATGCTCGGCCGTGGTGAAACGATTGGCCGCGTAGTAATAGCCTTTGGCGGTGACCCCGTTGTTGCCTCGGTCGAACTGAAATCCTTTCTCCGTCGGCCAGTAGATCGTATCCGCGCCAAACGCATGTGTCAGATCGACGATCTTGCCTTGCAATGGGTTATCGCTGGCGGTCGCCGCCGGTTTCTTGGCGCTCTCCGTCTTGGCACTGTCGACTTGATCGCAGCCTGCGAGCAAGAGC
>JBGSHH010000335.1:0-7981 GCA_041752355.1 Pirellulaceae bacterium
TATGCACGCGCAGAAGATTCACGCCATACTTCGCCAGCATCCGTGCACAACGTCGCAGGTCGTCTCCTTTCAGATCATCCGGTGGACCATTCACCGCCCAAAACCGCACCGGCGTGTCAGTTTTGCTATGCACGAATTGTCCGTTCTTGGCCGTGATCTGGCCCAACTCGCCAGCAAACTTCTCGTTGAGACCGCGCAGATCGATAGGGCAATCGGCGGCGAAACGATCCTCGCCAGGATTGAACGCAAACCACGTCGCCTCATCTGCGGCGCGCGCGATGTTCGCGGAGTAGAGACAGGCCCCCAGCGCGAGAACGCCAAGCCAACCACGAACAATGCAAATGTACGACATGAGTTTGGTCTTTTAAAATGCCAAGGCGTGGATGCTATTTCCGTTGGCCGATCAGTTCTGTTTCCTTCGTTCCGCCGAAACCAACATTCGCTTCGGAGACGCAGTGCAACTTGTCGCCCACAAACTTCAGCGTAACCGTGACAATGAACGGCGTCTCGAAGAAACAGAGTTTGGCGGAGAGCGTTTCATCGCTCGTCCAGGCGGCGCTCGCGGCGGCGGGCTGCTCGGTAAGGGAACCCCAGGCGATGCGCCCCGACTCCCATTTACCTCGGCCGCACGGGATGCGTTGCTCCACGCCAGCCACTTTCGTGACGAGTGTCAGCGGACCCTCTTCGCCTTTGCCCAGTAGCGTGATGGATTCGAGTTGGCGATCATTGGTGGGAAACACGTATGCGTGGCCGAGTTCTTTCGCGGGCTTGCCTGCGGTGACCGGCGTGCGAATCCTCAACTGTTTTAACTTGCCAGCCAGCTTCGTCGCCGTCTCACTATCCGACGGCAACGCTTGATCGTGAAACGCTGGCAGCAGCTTGTCCCAGACCACATTCATCACCCCTTGCATGTCGCGCACGCCGCTGGTGATGACGATCACAGCATCCTGTTTGGGCAACACGATGCAATACTGCCCGAACGCGCCATCACCACGATAGGCACCATGCCGGCAACGCCAAAACTGATAGCCATAGCCTTGGTCCCAATCGCTGTTGGGGTTGCTGCCGTTGGAGGTTTGTCGCGCGGTGGCAGCGGCAATCCACTCGGCAGGCACGAGTTGCTTCCCTTGCCATTCTCCTTTTTGCAAATAGAGTTGGCCGAAGCGCGCGATGTCCTCCGTGCGAATGCTCAGGCCATACCCGCCGAGCGTCACCCCTTGGGGACTCACGTCCCAAATCGGCTTTTCAATACCTAGCGGTTCAAACAAGCGCGGACGGAGATACTCGAGCACGGTCTGGCCCGTCGCCTTTTGCACGATGGCCGATTGCATGTACGTCGCGGACGTGTTGTACATGAAGTGTGTCCCCGGCTTGAACGGCACCGGCTGCGCAAAAAATACCTTGGTCCACACTTGATCCAACGGGCGAGTTGGCTCGGCTTGTTGCCCTGTCGACATCCGCAACAAATCGCTCACCCGCATCGCTTGCAAATTGTGGCTGGGATTAGCGGGCGCATCGTCGCGAAAGAACTTGAGCACTTCATCATCGACGCGCAGCTTGCCTTCCGCAATCGCTAGACCGACGGCGGTGGATGTGAAGCTCTTACTCAAGGAATACAACGCGTGCGGCGACTGCTCGTTGTACGGTGTCCACCAACCTTCGGCCACGACATGACCATGCCGCAGCAGCATGAAGCTGTGCAGCGAATCGATTTTGTCCGCCGCTTCCACAAACGCAAGCACCTGCTGCGAAGAGACCCCTTGCGCCTCCGGCGTGCTACGCGGCAGGTCGACGGCGAAGCACGTGGGACAGATTCCTACCAACAGCAGGCCAAGGGTAAAGAGTGTCCTTGGAGGAATGGTGTGGATCATGGGAGAAAACTCGTAAACTTATTTTGCCGAGAAGGGGTCGCGCTCGCCGTTTGGCGTCGCCAGTATTGACTTGGCTAGATAGGATACACCAGCGGCGATCAATTCTCACTAGCAAGGAACATTGTGACGATGAATCATCCCGACTGGTACCTGGCGTTGACGGTGGGCGCACTGCTGGGGGCGGCACTCCTGGCAGGTCGCCTGGCGAGCATGTTTCGCCTGCCGCGCGTTACGGCGTATCTGTTTGTCGGTTTGGCAATGGGGCCGCATACGCCCCTTCTGCGCGCGGCGGAATGGGTTGCGGAAAAGTTTGGCTTAATCGTGGAATTGACGAAATACCACGTCCCCACAGAGCATCTGGCCTACCTTGAGCCGCTCGGCAACTTCGCGATTGCGTTGGTGCTGTTTAATATGAGTTGCCATTTTCCCATTTCGCGCTTTCAGCGGATTTTCAAACGACTCGTGCCGCTCTCGCTCGGCGAACTGGCGATGACGATGATCCTGGTCGCAGGCGGCCTGTGCGTGCTGGGATTGGTCATGCCGGACACGGGCTTGAACTGGCGCATCGCCTTGCTATTTGGCGCGCTGGCCTTGGCCACCGCGCCCGCGACCACCGTGCTGGTGCTCAAAGAATGTCGCAGTGAAGGCCCGCTTACCGAGTTCGCCACCGCCTTAATGGCGCTCAATAATCTGGCGTCGATCGTGATCTTTGAATTGCTCTTCGTGCTGGTACACGCCACGCAAAATGCGGATGTCTCGATCGGCGCGGAATACCTGCTCCTAACGCGCAATCTCGTCGTTGCCACCGCGCTGGGCATGGTCGCCGGACTCATCGTGAGCTTCTTTTGCGGCATTCTGCCTACTTCGCGTTGGCTCGTGCTGTTGACCGCCGTCATCGCCCCCTTGATGGCGATGTGCGAGATCCTCAACGTGCCCTATCTGCTGACCTTTTTGACGATGGGCATCATTGTCGCTTCGACGTCCGATGTCGCGGATGAAATCAGCGAGACACTCGATCGACTCACCGGCTTGCTATGCGTGGTGTTCTTCGTCATTCATGGCGCAGAGATGGATCTCGCCAAACTCTGGTCCGCGGGCGTCGTCGGCGTCGCCTACATTTCGCTCCGCTGCGCAGGCAAGTATTTCGGCATTTATCTCTCGGCCAATGCCCATCGCGATGGTCCGCTGGTGAAGCGTTGGCTCGGCACCGCGCTTCTGTCGCAAGCAGGCGCCGCGATCGCGCTCTCGGCGATCGCCGTGCAACGCGACGCCGCACTCGGCGGGCAATTGCAGGCCATCATCCTCGGCACAGTGGTCTTCTTTGAAATCACCGGACCGATCTTGCTCCGCAACGCCGTCCAACGCGCAGGCGAGGTGCCGGTTTCCCATATCATTCAGCACACGACCAGTTCGCCGCTCGAGCAATTGCGAACGATGTTCTTTCGCATCAAGCAATCGCTCGGCATCAGCCCACTGCATGGCAGTTCCTCGGACAAGCTAACCGTCGAGCGCATCATGCGTCGTAACGCCAAGCCGTTGCTCGTCAGCGCGCGCTTCGATCAAGTGCTCGACCACATCGAACACAGCCACGACAATACCTATCCCGTCGTCACGAAAGCTAATGAGCTAATCGGCATCATCCGCTATCCCGATGTGCGCGATGTGTTGTTTGAGGAGTCGCTCCGCACGCTCGTCACCGCCGAGGATTTGGCCGTACCCGCGAAGAAAGTTCTGAAACAAGACGAGGTGTTGACCGAAGCCTGGAACTATCTTAAGCATGGCCAGGACGATTGCGTTCCCGTCGTCACCACCACCGTCCCCCACGAGTATCTCGGCGTCGTGCGCCGGCGCGATCTACTGCGGATATTCAGTCTCGATGCGGTCGAACGGGTTAATCACGGCTCCTAGCAGGTAAAAAATCTAGCTGGCAACGCCGGTGACTCGTGCTATGATGCGGGGTGCCTTGGCCAGTTTTCCCACACAACTCCCTCCTCCATTGGCCGCTCGACGATCCCGACAAATCCTTGCAACGTGTTTCGCCCCTTTCTCTCCCGTACTTTTTTCGGAGTGGTGAATACGATGTTCCACGCCCGCCACCATCTTGCCCTCTGCCGCGCATTCGCCTGCTGCTTGGGCCTCGCGAGCGCATTGCCTGCCACATTGCTGGCGGAGCCGGCCACCAACTCCAGCAATGAGCAAGGGGACACCAAGTTCGCGCCGCCCCGAGCCTGGGATGCCAGTCGCGATACGCCGCCGCCGGTCACGTCCGATAAGACCGTGACTTTCGACTATCCGATTGTCTATATCCGTGTCCCGCGCCCTTATCCCAAAGAATACTTCGGCATCAACCACCTCAATCAAGCAGGCTTGCATCAGACCAACCCACCCGGCGCGGAATTGCGCGTGCTGCATCCTGATGGTCGCGATGAATTGCTCGTCCCCGTCGACGAACAGGAGTCGACTACCGATCCTGCCGTCTCGCTCGATGGCGAGTGGGTCTACTTCGCGAAGTTTCACAATATGACGACCGGCCCTTCGGCATCGATGACGAAGCTGCAGAGTCGCGGTGGTGCCGATATTTACAAGATTCACGTTGCCACCAAGAAGCTTGTCCAGCTCACCACCTCGCAAGCGACTCCCAACACCGGCACGATACCCGCCGACAAGCCCTCGCATCCGCGCGGCGTGCATAGTCTTGCTCCTTGTCCGGTCGCAGGAGGCAAAGTCGTGTTCGTCAGCGATCGCAATGGTTTTCGGGGCGTGCGCGAGCAGACGCAGCCTGCGTTGCAACTCTTCGTGATGGATGACGATGGTCGCAATGTGGAACACATTGGCCCGCTCAATCTCGGCACGGCGCTGCATCCGGTCGCGCTGCAGGATGGACGAGTGATGTTTAGTTCGCTCGAAACGCAAGGCCTACGCAGCGACGAACGCTGGGGGATTTGGGCGATTCATCCCGATGGCACGCAGTGGAGCCCACTCACCAGTGCGCTCGGTTCGCCGCCCGGGCAAGCCGTCCATTTTCAGGCGCAATTGTCGGATGAAAGCATCGTCGTCGAGTCGTACTATCAAACCGGTTCGACCGATGGATTCGGCACCTATTGGAAATTTCCCGTCCGCGCGGCCAAAGGGGAACCTCCTTTCAGCAATGCTGCCAAGGAGTATGCGCCGCCCAGCCTGCGGCAGCTAACGCTATTTGCCAACTTCGCCGATGTTCGCCCGAATCATCGCGAGAATCAAGTCTATAACCAGACGTTCGTCGGCAACGTCACGCATCCTTCCGCGGCTCCCGACAATCATCTGCTCACCGTGTGGGCCACGCCGTGGGACGGCCAAGATCAATCGGTCGAGGTTTACGATGCGGGCATTTACTTGCTGAAATCGGGCCTCCCCATCAATCATCCCGCCAAGATGTTGCTGATCAAGAACGATCCGAAGTATCAAGAACTATGGCCTCGCGCGTTGGTTCCCTTTAAGCGTATTCACGGCGTCGATCCACCCCTACTGACGCATCGCAACGATGGTCAAGCATCGCCCCACTTGCCAGCGGGAACGCCTTACGGTTTGGTCGGCACCTCGAGTCTCTACAAGCGCGAAAGTTATCCCAACGGCGTCGTACCCACGGGCACCGTGACCGCTGTTTCTCAATCACCCCACAATCGAAAACAACAATGGCGTGAGCTATCGATCTCGCGCTTCGGCAAGCCAGGCAACTGGGGTGAGCAAGGTGCGGACGCAGGCTTGTATGAGAATAGCGATATCTGGGGCGTGCGCATTTTGGTGATGGAACCGGTGAGCGATGTGATTCATCAACAGCGGCGGCACTTCGCCTTGGGGAGCAACTCGGAGGAGCGTTTGCGGATTCTGGGCGAGTTTCCTGTGCGCAAATTCCAGGGCGATGCGCAACCGCTCGATCCGGATGGCAATCCCGATACGAGCTTTCTCGCGAAAGTTCCCGCCGATGTCGCTTGGACGTTTCAAACGCTCGACAACAATGGCATGGTGCTGAACATGGCGCAAACCTGGCATCAGGTGCGCCCCGGTGAAGTGCGGCACGATTGCGGCGGTTGCCATGCGCATAGTCAGAGGCCCACTTCGTTTTCCGATACGCTGGCGTCGAAAGCCGATTACAAGGTTTGGGACCTGGCGAACAAGACGCCTCTCTTTGCTCTCAAGACAGAGGCGCAGGATAGTAAGTGGGACAAGCAGCATCGCACGGCAGTCACGCAGACGGCCAAGCCGAGCCATGATGTCGAATTCTATCGCGATATCAAGCCGCTGCTCGATCGCAGTTGCGTCGCTTGCCACTCGCGGCAGCAGGACGACCCCGCTGGCAAGCTCACCCTCGACGACTATCGCCCGCAAACACGACGCGGCCTGGTCCCGTGGGCGGAAAACGTTTCGATTCCGCAAGAGTTTCCCCGCACCTACGCGCGGCTCGTGCAGTACGCCTGGGCCTATCAATCGCGGCGCAGCCTCTTGATTTGGAAGATTTACGGCCGACGCCTGGATGGTTTTAATAACGACGACATCGCCAGTCCGACACTCGATTACCACGACGAGAAGAACGTGCTCGAGTGGTGCCATCAAGGCAAGAATAAGGAGCGAGATGTCGACTACACCGGCGACTCCATGCCTCCCCCTGACGCGATCGCTGGCACCTATAAATTGCCAAGCGATAAAAACGTTCACGTGCCCCCTTTATCGGATACCGAGAAGCTGACGCTGGTGCGCTGGATTGATCTGGGTTGCCCTATCGATCACGTAGCTGAGGGCAAGGACTCCGCCGAGCGCCAGCCAGGATGGCTACTCGATGAGGGACGACCGACATTGACGCTTACCCTGGGCGAACAGGACAATCCTCAGCAGCCAATCTCGCGCATCCTCGTCGGTATGCACGACTATGGCACGGGACTCAACAGCGACAGCTTCTCCGTCATCGCCGACTTCCCCCTGGATGGCGCCGCCGCTGGCGAAAACCTGGCGTCCCGCTTCCAATTTGTGCATGATGGAGTCTGGGAGTGGAAGCTGGCCAAACCGCTGCCTCAGCTTCCGCCGGGGAAGCTCCGCGTGTCGATCGCCGACAAGCAAGGCAACGTCTCACGCATCGAGCGCACGATCCGCCCGATACAGAAGCCGAAATAGGAAACGTGCTACGCATGACGATTGACCGCTACAAATTGCACCTGCTCGTGGGCCGCGCATGTCTGCTGTTGGCATTGCTGGGCATTGGCGCGCAGGCACGCGCCGCCGAACCAACAGGCAAAGATATCGCGGCGACGTTCTTTCAGGAGCATTGCCTGCACTGTCATGGACCGGACGAGGCGAAGGGGAATCTGCGGCTCGATCGCTTGGAGCAAGATCTTTCGCTCCCCTCGACGTTTGAGCGCTGGCGCCAGATCGTCGCTCGCGTGAAGTCGGGCGAAATGCCTCCCAAAGACGAACCCCGCCCGCCTGCGGAGGAGATAGCGAGTGTCGTCAAGCACTTGAGGAACCAATTGGACGTCGCGGCGATCAAACAACGCGCCGCTGGCCGTGTGGTGTTGCGCCGACTCAATCGGGCGGAATACGAAAACACGCTGTGCGACTTGTTCGATGTGCAAGTCTCCGTGAAGGAACTCTTGCCTGAGGACGCAGTTTCGCAAGGCTTTGATAACGTCGGTGCGGCGCTGAATATCTCGCCGGTGCTGATCGAGCGTTATCTCGAAGCGACCGATGTGGTGCTCGACGCGGCGGTGAAACCGGTTCACAAATTGGAAAGTAAGACCGAGCGCTTCGATCTCTATGATTCGCTCCCCAAGTGGTTTCTGGCCGGCGCCTGGAAGCAGGAAGAGGGAGTGATTCTGTTTCGCTCCGGCGGCGATTCCGCCACCGACTTGAGAAACTTCCGCGCGCCTGCGCCAGGGCGCTATCGGTTTCGCATCGCGGCCTCAGCGCACAACTCGCAAACGCCGCTGCCGCTGGCGGTGCTGTTGGGCAACTTCGTCGTCAGTGGCAATCCGACGCGGCACATGGGCTACTTCGACGCTCCCCCTGGCGAACCGGCGATCATCGAATTTGAAGAACGCTTGCTCGCCAAGAACGACACGATCAAAGTCACCCCGGTCGCG
>JBGSHH010000336.1:0-10946 GCA_041752355.1 Pirellulaceae bacterium
AAGGGACGGAAGTCTGGCTGGCGGCGAAAAAGGCGAATCCCGAACTCGTCGATGATCTCAAAGTTCACAAGCCGTACATCGATGCCGTGACCTACGCGTCGCCGTATGCCAAAGATGGCGTGATGAAGCGCGTCACCGAAGTCATCGACTGCTGGTACGACAGCGGCGCGATGCCGTTTGCGCAGTGGGGTTATCCGCATCAAGGCCGCGAGCAATTCGCCGATCAATTCCCCGCCGACTTCATCAGCGAAGCCATCGATCAGACGCGCGGTTGGTTTTATAGCCAGCTCGCTATTAGCACGCTGCTGTTTGGTGAGCATGGTACGACGGTGGAGGGTTCGGGGGTCGGGGTTCAGGGTTCGGGAAAGACCTTGACCTCACCGAACCCCGAACCCCAAACACCGAACCCCATTCCGTATCCCCATCCCTTTAAGAACTGCATTGTGCTGGGCTTGATGCTCGCCGAATGGTGGGAACCCAAAGATGGCGGCAAGGGAGTTTACTTGAGCGAAGCCGATGCCAAGGCGGCGCTGGGTAGCGATTATGTTAAACGCGTCGGCAAGATGTCGAAGCAAAAACGCAACTACCGCGAACCGCAGGCGATCTTCGATACGCATGGTGCCGATGCATTGCGTTGGTACTTCTTCGCCAATCAACCGCCATGGAATTCGATCCTGTACGCCGAACGGGCGATCAAGGACAGCATCCCCGAGTTCCTGCTGCGACTGTGGAACTGCTATAGCTTCGTCGTGACGTATGCGGAGATCGATGGCTTTCGGCCCAGCGAGCTGGCGACCGGTAATGTCGAACAATTGACGGCGGCAGAACTCAAAGACGCGAAAGGTTATCGCCCTGTGAAAGAGCGGTCGGAGATCGATCGCTGGGTGTTAAGCGAACTCAATCGCACGGCGGCAAAAGTGGTCGAGCGGATGGACGCTTACGATAACTACGCTGCTTGTCAGTATCTGAACGCCTTTGTTGACGGCCTCTCGAATTGGTACATCCGTCGCTCGCGCGATCGTTATTGGAGCGATGATAAATCCTCGCCTGATAAGCTCGATGCTTATTGGACGCTGTACGAATGCCTCACCACCACGGCCAAGCTGATTGCGCCGTTCACGC
Source organism: Pirellulaceae bacterium (assembly GCA_041752355.1). Lineage (GTDB taxonomy): Bacteria > Planctomycetota > Planctomycetia > Pirellulales > Pirellulaceae > JAEZGD01. The sequence continues at coordinate 1,123 of JBGSHH010000336.1, forward strand.
CCTTTTTGGCCGAACGCTTGTGGCGTTCGCTCACGCCGGGCTTTGGTGAGCGCGTATTGGAAAGCGTCCATCTGTGCGATTATCCGACAGGTGATCCGGCGCTGATCGACGATTTACTCTCGGCCCAGATGGAGCAGTTGCGCGATATCGCTTCGCTCGGCCGCGCGGCGCGGATGGATAGCAAACTCAAGGTGCGGCAGCCACTGAGCAAAGTGGAAGTGGTGCTCTCCGATACGACGCATCGAAAGTGGTTGGAGAAGCACGATGCCTTGCTGCGCGAGGAGTTGAACGTCAAAGCGGTTCACTACGCGACCGAAGGCAAGGAATACATCACTTACCAGGTGCAGCCGAATTTCAAAGTGCTCGGTCCCTTGGTTGGTCCGCTGCTTCCCAAGGTGAAGGAATTGCTGGGTAAGGCCGACGGGGGCGCGCTGCTGTCGCAACTCAAAGAGACTGGCAAGATCGTGCTCGACGTCGGTGGCAAGCAAGTTGAACTCACCAACGAGCACGTGCAGGTGCGCTTGAATGCCAAGCCCGGCTGGGCGGCGGCGCAAGGGAAGAGTTGCGTCGTGGTGCTCAACACCGAAGTGACGCCGGAGTTGGTGCAGGAAGGGATCGCGCGCGATTTCATTCGCGCTGTGCAAGATCGCCGCAAAGAGATCGATTGCCAATACACCGATCGCTTGCACGTTGGCGTCGTGAGCGATTCGCCCGAGTTGCGCACGGCGATCGAAGCCAATCTCGCCATGATCATGGAAGCGACGCTCGCCACCAAGATCGAATTCACCGCCATCGCCGGTATCGAACCCAAAGCGGTCGAAATCGCCGACGTCGCCGTCACCGTGTATGTGAATGTCACGTCGGGGGCGAAATAAATCATTGTCGGGACCCCAAACGATACGGATTGGTAATCGATGAACGGTATGTATGGGAGTGATGTCGCGCCCGAGGGGGAATGAAGGCAACCCCGTAGGGGTCCAAGTCATTTTTGTGTCGAACGTGTCCCAGGGCTGCGCCCTGGGCTTTGGAAGGCGACCCCGTTGGGGTCAATATACGAATGCCTCATGACTTTCCCATTGCTGTGCTCATCTCGGGTGGCGGGACGACGTTGCGCAATTTGCTGGAATGTCAGGCACGGGGAGAATTGCCTGTCGAGTTCAAATTAGTGATCGCCAGTAATCCCGCCGCCAAAGGTTTGATCTTCGCCGAACAAGCCCACATCCCCTCGCTCGTCGTCGAGAAGACCAAAGGGATCGCCCCACAAGCTTATAGCGACGCCATCTTCAACCCACTCCGCGCCGCTGGTGTGCGACTGGTGGTGATGGGGGGCTTCCTCAAGCATGTTCTCATCCCGCCTGACTTTGAGAACAAGGTGGTCAACATTCACCCCGGTTTGATCCCTGCCTTTTGCGGCAAAGGAATGTTTGGCCATTACGTGCATGAGGCGGTGTTGGCGTATGGTGCCAAGATCAGCGGCTGCACCGTGCATTTCGTTGATAACCAGTACGACCACGGTCCCATCATTCTGCAGCACGTGGTGCCGGTATTGAACGACGACACGCCGGACGATCTGGCCGCCCGCGTCTTCGCTGCCGAATGCGTCGCGTTGCCGGCGGCGCTTCGCCAGATCGCGGCAGGACGGGTAACCGTCACCGGGCGGATCGTCCGCGTCGCGGCGGATTCCGCATAACCATCACTAGCCTTAAACGACCGCGATCGCTCAACTCGCCCCGCAAAGTTTGCCGAAATTACCCAAACGGCAGCTCTTCTTCGCAAACCCATCCACGCCGTAAAGCCAAACTCTACTAGGAGTTAGCAAGCTTTCGTTCTGACGTGGATAGAAACCTTTCACGTCATGACAGTTTTTTTTCACATTCTGCTTGTTTATGCGCAATTCGCGTGTCACAATAGAAATGGTAAACCAGGAAGACTCGGGCAAGTTGGAGGCTAGCAGTGCAGGCAGAAGATCGGCGAAGTCGATTGTTGGAATTGGTTCGCCTGCGCGGCTTTGCTTCGCTCCCCGACCTGGCCAAACAACTTCAGGTGTCGGAATCGACGGTCCGCCGCGATTTGGACTACCTGGAAGAAACAGGCTCGGCCAAGCGGACGCATGGCGGTGTGTTTTATACCGGTCCTTCCCCCAAGTTGGCGCATTTTGATCAGCGTCAGGCGGTGGAGTGGGAGCGCAAACGCCGGATTGCGTTAGCAGCGAGTCAATTGATTCAAGATGGCGACACGCTGCTGCTGGATGGCGGCAGCACGACCTATGAGTTGGCGCTATTGTTGGTGGGACGTCCGCTGCAAGTGGTAACCAACTCGTTGCCGGTGGCGAACTTGTTCACTAGCAGTGAAGCGGCTGACCTCGTGTTGGTCGGTGGCTATGTGCATACGCGGAGCGGTGTTTCGCTTGGGCCGTATGCCAACGAGATGTTAAAGGCATTGAATGTACGTCGCGCAGTGCTGAGTGTGGCCGGTATTAACGATCGCGGCTGTTGCAACAGCAACTTGCTACTGGTCGAAACCGAACGGGCCATGATGCAAGCCGCCGACGAAGTGATGGTGGTGGCCGATAGTACCAAGTTCGGACATTCCAGCCTGGCGCACCTGTGCGACTTGAGCGAGATCGACGTGCTGGTGGCGGATGATGAATTGTCGCTTGAGTGGCGCGAGCGCGTGCAAAACGCTGGCGTGAAACTGATCATCGCAGAACCGGCGACCAGTCACCAAAACGGCCATGGTTAACGCAACGTAGAGTCACAAAAAGAACAACCCGCCCCTTACGGCAGGCAGGATGCCTCGACCTTGAAACTAAATATGAGTGCCTCTTCCACTCTCGATCGTGCCATCGTTGAGCAAATTGTGCGTCAAGTTGTGCTTACGCAACTGGGCGGCAGCAAGCCGAGCGCTCCTGTTGCGACCTACACGCCGAAGCTGGCGGTGAGCATCTCCGCGCGGCACGTGCATCTCACTGACGAGCACGTCGAGCGCCTCTTCGGCCCCGGTCATAAACTCACGCCGATGAAGAACCTCTATCAAGATGGTTTCTATGCGGCGGAAGAAACCGTGATGATTGTCGGCCCCAAGAAACGGATGCTGCCGACGGTGCGCGTGCTGGGACCAACTCGCAATTTCAGCCAAGTCGAACTCGCTTTCACGGATTCGATCTCTTTGGGGATCGACGCTCCCGTGCGTCACAGTGGCAAGATCGAAGGGACGCCGGGCTGCGTGTTGGTCGGACCGCATGGTGTGGTGGAATTGCCAGAAGGGGTGATTCGCGCCGCCCGACACGTCCACATGAATACGCGCGATTGCGAGTATTACGGCGTAAAGAACGGCGACTTCATGAAGTTGCGGATCGAAGCGCCGCAATGTTCGGTGGTGTTTGAAGAGCTATTAGTACGTGCCGACAACACCAGCAAACTCGAAGTCCACATTGATACCGACGAAGGAAACGCTTGTTTCCTCGATTCGGCGACAAAAGTCGAACTATTGAAGTATGAAGCCGGTTGCGGCTGCAAACATTAGATCTTGAGGTGGGCGTTTGCCCACCAGTCTTTTTCTGGGAGTTTTCTAGCGATGGCAAAAGTGATTGAAGCGATCGGCATGATCGAAACCAAGGGGTTCATCTCCTTGGTCGAAGCGACCGACGCCATGTTGAAAGCGGCCAACGTCCAGTTCATGGGCTGGGATAAAGTTGGCAGTGGTTTGGTCACCGCGTTTGTGACCGGCGATGTGGCCGCCGTGAAAGCCGCCACCGATGCCGGCGCGACCGCCGCAGGCCGCGTGGGCGAAGTCGTGAGCGTGCAAGTCATTGCTCGTCCGCACGACGATTTGGTCAACGTGTTGCCGGTGCCGGTCCGCAAGGGTGGCAAGCCGAGCGCTAATGTATCGTAAGTTGAATGACTTCCTTGGTCATTCGGATTTCGTCATTTGTCAGTCATACAACGCCACTTCGGCATAACGAGAATTAAGCATGAATACAGCCATCGGATTGATTGAAACCAAAGGCCTGGTTGGCCTGATTGAAGCGACCGACGCCATGGCCAAAGCGGCCAACGTGCAAATCATCAAGCGCGTCGGCATCGGCGGTGCGTATGTCACTACCATCGTCAGCGGCGATGTCGGCAGCGTCCGCGCGGCCGTCGAAGCAGGTGCGACCGCCGCTTCGCAAGTCGGCGAACTCGTGGGTAGCCACGTCATTCCTCGCCCCGCCGAAGGTTTGATGGACGCCTTTTTGAACTAAAGCACGGATAGCATCAACGGAGTGCGAAGCGGTCATGAAGATCCTGGTAGCCAATCTCGGTTCGACAAGTTTCAAGTATCGCCTGTTCGATATGTCCGACGAGCGTCAATTGGCGCGCGGCGGTATCGAGCGGATCGGTTCGAGCGAAAGCAAATGCTTCGCGGAAATCGGTGGCCGGCGGCAAGAGTTGACAGCGCACGTTCCCGACCACGCGGTGGCGGTGAAACAATGCCTGGCGCAATTGACCGATCCCGAGTTTGGTTGCTTGAAAGAGGCGAGTGAAGTGTCGGCAATCGGCTTCAAAGCGGTACATGGGGGAAGAGTCTCCGGTGTGCAGCGCGTGACGTCCGATGTGTTGGCGGCGATGGAAGAGATGAACTTCGTCGCGCCGGCGCACAACCCGCCTTACATCGCCGCCATGCGCTTGTTGGCCGAGAAACTGCCGGAGATGCCGCTCGTAGCGGCGTTCGAGACAGGCTTTCATCAAACGATACCGGATCGTCTGAAGTACTATCCCGTGCCGTATGAGTGGGCCGAGAAACTGCACATCAAACGCTGGGGTTTTCATGGCGCGAGCCATCGTTACATCAGCGTGCGAACGGCCGAGCTGCTCGGACGAACTGATCTACGGATCATCTCGTGCCATCTCGGTGGTTCGAATAGTTTGAGTGGAATCAAGAACGGTCAATGCATCGCCACGACGATGGGCATGAGTCCGCAGACTGGCTTGCCGCAGAACAATCGTGTGGGAGATTTCGATCCCTTTGCGATTCCGATTGTGATGCAAGCTACGGGACAGACGTTGGAGCAAGTGCTGCATACGCTGGCCGAGAAGAGTGGCCTGCTCGGGTTGAGTGGACATAGCGGCGACATCCGCGACTTGGAAGAAGCGGCGGCGCAAGGAAACGAACGTGCGAAGCTGGCGCTGGATGTATTCTCCGCGGAGATTCGCCGGCATTTGGGCGGATTACTGCTGGAGTTGGGAGGAGCCGACGCGATCGTCTTCACAGGCGGCATCGGCGAAAACGGCGTGCAAGTACGAGCCGATGTGCTGCAAGGCTTGTCGGAACTGGGCATCGAACTGGAGGCTACCAAGAACGCTGGTGCCAAGGGTGAATGCCGCATCGATAGCGACACGAGTCGCACGCAGATTTGGGTGATCCCGACGAATGAAGAGTTGATCGTGGCGAGACAAACCAAAGAAGTATTGAACTCACGATAGCATTTTCCGACTTCCGACTTCCGACTTCCGACTTTGCACCTGCTCAAGTCGGAACTCGGAATTCGGAAGTCGGCGAGCGGAGCGATGAAATGTTCGTTGCCAAAGTTACCGGCGCGGTGGTCGCCACGCAGAAGGTCGCCACCATGGTCGGCCAGAAACTGCTGGTGGTCGAACCGTATCGACTCGACCCCAACGGTCGTCAGTCGCTGATTACGACCGGACGCACGTTCATCGCGGTCGATACACTCGGCGCAGGCGAAGGCGACTACGTGTTGATCACGCAAGGTTCGAGTGCGCGGCTCACGCCAGAGACCAAGAACATGCCGGTCGATTGCATCGTGATCGGTATCGTCGATCAAGTGCGGGCTGATCAAGGCATGGTCTATTCACGCGAAGAACAAACAACCTAAACCACATTTGGTGGGGTAGGCATTCCTGCCTGCCTTCTGGATGGCAGACAAGAATGTCTGCCCTACCATTGGAAATGAATATGCAAATTAACGAAGACGTAATTCGATCGGTGGTGGCTCAAGTCTTGGCCGAAGTGACGCGCGGCGCGCATGTCGCGCCCAAAGGCTTTCATGGCCGCCACGGCATTTTCACTTGCGTGAACGAAGCGGTGAGCGCCGCCCGTACCGCGTTCGAGCAATTGCAAGAACGAGGCATGGCGGAGCGCAAGCGGATTATCGATCACATTCGCCGCATCTCCATCGATAACTGTGTCGAACTCGGCACGATGGAAATGAACGAAACGAAGATCGGCCGACTCGTACACAAAATCGAGAAACTCAAGACGCTCGGCGAACGCTCGCCTGGCACGGAGTTTCTTCGCACTGAAGCGTTCAGTGGCGATCATGGCCTGGCGGTGATCGAACATGCGCCGTTTGGCGTGATCGGCGCGATTACACCGGTGACGCATTCGCTACCCACCATCACCGGCAACTCGGTGAGCATGATCGCGGCCGGCAACGCGGTGGTGGTCAATCCGCATCCCAGCGGCAAGCGCGTCGCGGTCGAAGGGGTGCGACGCTTCAACGAGGCGATCGCCAAGGATCTCGGTATCGACAATCTGATCTGCGTCATTGCCGAACCAACACTCGACACCGCCAACGACTTGTTTGCTCATCGCGGCGTGAACATGATTTGCGTCACAGGCGGTCCCGCCGTGGCACGCGCTGCGCTCAAGAGCGGCAAGCGCGCTGTGGTCGCTGGCCCAGGCAATCCGCCGGTCGTGGTCGATGAGACGGCCGATTTCGATCGCGCCGCTCGTTGCATCATCCAAGGTGGTGCTTACGACAACAACCTGCTCTGCATCGCCGAGAAGGAAGTCTTCGTCGTCGAGGCAGTGTTCGACAAGATGATGGCCGCCATGGAACGCGCCGGTGCCGCGCGATTGAACGCGCGGGAGGTCGATGCTTTAACACAGGCCGCCATCATCAAGGTGGGCGAAGGGGAACACAAGCACGACGCGCCGTCGAAGGAATTTCTCGGCCAGGACGCCGCCAAGCTCGCCCGCGCCGCAGGCAAGCAAGTCTCGGACAAGGTCGAGTTGGTGTTCGGCGAGACCGACGTCAACAATCCGTTTGTCCCCGTCGAACAAATGATGCCCTTCGTCCCCTTCGTGCGCGCCAAGAACTTCGAGCAGGCGGTGGCGATGGCGAAGGAAGCGGAACACGGCTTCCGACACACGGCCATCATTCACTCGCACAACGTGCAGAACATGACCCACATGGGTCGCCAGATGGATGTCACGCTGTTTGTGAAAAACGGACCGTGCATGGCGTCGCTGGGACTCGGTGGCGAAGGCTACTTGTCGTTTAGCATCGCCGGACCGACTGGCGAAGGAGTGACGACGCCGCTGACGTTCACGCGCGAGCGCCGCTGCTCCATGATCGACAGCTTGTGGATTTTGGGCAAATCGAAAGTGTAATCGTAGGGTGTGCGAAGCACACCGTTGGCGATCAATAAGCGATATTTTGGTGTGCTATGCACACCCTACCAATATGCAACTTGCCCTCGTCATTGGCCGCGCAACGAGCACTGTGAAGCACGCCTCGATGGCGGGGCAGAAACTGCTCGTCGTGCAACCGACGCTCACCGATGGCAAACCGGATGGTGATCCGCTGCTGGCGATCGATGGCATCGGCGCCGGCATGGGAGAGATCGTGATGATTACCAGCGATGGCCGCTACGCGCGGGAATTGTTGAAAGCCGACGCTACGCCTGTCCGCTGGTCGGTGATTGGAATTGAAGACGCATGAACCTTACCGAGCGCGAGATCGAGTGGATCGTCGGCGAGGTTGTGCGACGTTTGCAAGCGTTGACCAAGAGTCCCGCCACCCAGATCAACAACACACACAACAACACACACAGTTCGCAACTGACACTGACCGATCGCCTGATCACGTTGGAAGCACTACGAGACAAACTACCCACCCTGAAACAACTCGTGGTCTCGACCAAGGCGATTGTCACGCCAGCCGTGAAAGACGAATTGAAACGCCATGGCATACAACTGCTTCGCGGAAGCCAACCGAACATAACAACAACACAAAATCAACCATCAACCAAAACACAACTCCTGGCGGCTAACTTCGCCAGCGACTACCGCCGCGAGTCGCTCGCTAGTTTGATCGCCGGACTGGGAGCCAATTTACAACATTATCCCGCCAGTCAACTCGACGAACAGATCGCCACGCAATGCGAACAGGTCACGCGCACATCGCAACGGGCCATTTGGTTTAGCAACCAACCCGCCCACGCCGCTTGCCTGGCCAATCGCCACGAAAAAGTGTGGGCCATCGTCGCTCACGATGTGGAAAGTTTAACCATCGCACTCAAGTCCACCGCCGCCAACGTCCTGATCATCGACCCTTGTAAGAAAAGCCAATACGTCCTCCGTCAAATGTTATCCGCCTTCGTGGGGTAGGCTTCCAGCCTGCCGTATTTTGAAACTGCCATGCGCATCGCCCAAGTCATCGGAACCGTCACCTTGAGCCGCTGTCATCCGACATTTGTCGGTGCCAGCTTGCGGCTCTGCGTGCCGCTATCGCTGCCAAACCTGGCGATCGACGCGCCCCACACTGCAGAAGAATTGGTGGTGTGGGATGAACTGGGCGCTGGCATTGGTTCGCGGATCGCGCTGACCGAAGGCGCCGAGGCCGCGCAACCCTTTCGTCCTCACGATAAACCGGTCGACGCTTACAACGCCGCCATTTTGGATCATATCGAAATCAAACTACCCACCTGATTCGCAGGATGGATTTTCCAATCCGTTCCGCACATTCAGCAACTGAACCGACGAGACCAAGCATGACCAACGTACACAAACTCAAGCAAGACATCTGCGAAATCGGCCGCCGCATTTATGCCAAAGGCTTTGCCGCAGCCAACGATGGCAACATCACGGTGCGCATCAGCGAGAACGAAGTGCTCTGCACGCCGACGATGCATTGCAAAGGCTTCCTCAAGCCGGAAGATATCAGCACCATCGATATGACCGGCAAGCAAATCGCCGGCAGCAAGAAGCGTTCCAGCGAGGCGCTCTTGCACTTGGAAATCTACAAACAGCGGAAGGACGTGAAGAGCGTGGTGCACTGCCATCCGCCGCATGCCTGTGCTTTCGCGATCGCCCGCGAACCGATTCCGCAATGCATCTTGCCGGAAGTGGAAGTCTTCTTGGGCGATGTGCCAATCACCAAATACGAAACACCAGGCGGTCAAGCGTTCGCCGACACGATCCTGCCATTTGTGGATAAGACAAACATCATTCTGCTCGCCAATCACGGCACGGTGAGCTACGGCGAGAATGTCGAGCGCGCCTATTGGTGGACCGAAATCCTCGACGCCTATTGCCGCATGCTGATTCTCTCGAAGCAACTCGGGCGCGTGAGCTACTTCACCGAAGACAAAGAGCGCGAGTTGCTCGAACTCAAAGACAAATGGGGTTGGTCCGACCCGCGCAACACGCCGGAATACAAAGACTGCGACATCTGCGCCAACGACATCTTCCGGCATAGCTGGAAGGATAGTGGCGTCGAGCGCAAAGCCTTTGATGCGCCTCCGGCCATGGGTCCCGGTGCCAAAGCCGCGCCCGCTGCCAGCGCCACCGGCAACCTGGATCAAGAAGCCCTCGTGAAGATGATCACCGAGCGCGTGATGGAAGCGCTGAAGAAGTAGTTTGCCAGACAGTCGTTGCAAGGGGCTAACCACAGAGTCACAGAGAACACAGAGATAAAGGCAGGGAATTCATTTCTTGAAACTCGCAAATTGGCTTTAGTAACACATTCGATAAAAAGTTCTCTCTGTGCCCTCTGTGACTCTGTGGTTAGCCCTCCCCAGGAACGATGAGCAGGAAAC
>JBGSHH010000337.1:0-10501 GCA_041752355.1 Pirellulaceae bacterium
GGTCAGCTGTCGCGTGTGGGCCAGAACACCACCAGTCCCAGCATCGATCCAGGTGGGATTTCAACCCCCTTCGAAGTGAACGGTGACGAGGACTGGTACGAATTCCACCCGCAAGCCACCGGCACCTTCGCCGTGAAGATCCTGTTCGACAAGATTGCAACCCTGACAAACGGTCGCCCAGGTCTGCCGGGTGATGGCGATCTGTCACTCGACATTTATGATGCCAACGGCAACCTGATCACCACTGGCCTGGCCAGCGCTGCCGGGAACAGCAAAACGGCGACGTTCGGGGCGACCAATAACCCGGCCTTCGCCCAATTCAATCGCATCTTCGTGCGAGTTCGAGGCACGACACCGAATTCCATCAACCTCTACGATTTCGACAATCTGGACGGAGTCGGTACGGTAAACCCGGGTGTCGGAAATGCAGACTTGTCTGGTCCGCAAATCGCCGATATTCAGGTCAATTCCGTTCCGACGTTGGTCTACAATCTGTTTAATTCAAAGGACGCAGGCAACACGCTTCATCCGACGCCGCTCACTAACAGCCTGCTAATCAGCTTCAAAGATTTGCCGGATCCGCGCTTGCCGGGATTTATGTATCCCATCCTTAACCCGAACACGGCGATCGCTCCTGGGACCTATGTACTGAGGGGAGATGCCACGGGTATCGTCGCGATTAAGTCAATCGTGCTGGAAACAAATCAGGTGCCCAATGGCGGGGGCGACGAACGTGCCACAGTGCGGCTGACGTTTGCCAGTCCGCTGCCCGACGACCGCTACACGTTGACCATCAATGACAACCTGCTGGATCCAGCTGGGAATAAGCTGGATGGCGAAAGCAATGCCTCCGAACCCACCGGCGCTCCTCAGCTCCCCAGCGGCGATACGCATGCCGGAGGGGCGTTTGTCGCCCGCTTCACTATCGATAGCCGGGCGGAATTAGCGACGTACTCGTCGGGAAGCGTCTACGTCGATACCAACGGAAACTTCTTGTTCGATCCAACCAACGCTGATATCACCAATCGGGACATTACTTACCTGATGGGTTTCACTAGTGACAATTTGTTCGCGGGCAATTTCGTGAAGGCTCAGGCGGGCATCGCCGACGGGTTTGACAAGCTGGCGGCCTATGGCAAGGTAGGCGCCGACTACCGCTGGATTATCGACGTCAATAACGATGGCGTTGTAAATGCGCTGGATGTCAGTGTTATTCAGCCACTCTTTGCCGGCGTTACTAATCTCAACGGGACGCCCGTCGCAGGCAATTTTGACGGCAATGCGGCCAATGGAGATGAAGTCGCTTTGAAGGTCGGCAATTCCTGGTTGCTGGACAAGGACGGTCACGACTTCGTGCTCGATACCAAGCTGCCAGGAACCAACATGGTCGGGCTCCCCATTGTTGGCGACTTCGATAACGACGGCATTGAAGATTTAGGTTCCTGGGCCGACGACACCTTCTATCTTAACTTGAGCACGCTCGGCCCGATTGACGGAACGGCCGACCGAACATTCACCTTTGGCTTCGCCGGCGTGCGGGAACGGCCCGTGGCGGGTGATTTCGACGGCGATGGTATCACCGACCTGGGACTGTGGGTGCCGGATCGGGCCGGCGTCGCCGCGTCTGAGTCGGCTGAATGGTATCTGCTGCTCTCGGGTGGAACAGCGGTCGGTCGAGGAGGAATCGCTGGGCAAGGGCAAACTATTCTGGATCGTATGAACGCTCAGGGCGGCGTTGCCTTCACTCCATCCCCATTTGGGCACGACATGCTTGCCCAATTTGGCGACGAGTTCGGCCTGCCAATCCCTGGCAATTTCGATCCGCCAATCACTCCCGCGCAACCCCCCAGCGTCAATACGAACCCCTTCCCGTGGCAAAACTCCGTGCGGCCGGAAGACGTTGACGGCGATGGCCTCGTGAGCCCCATTGATGCCCTCTACGTTATCAATGAGCTCAATTCCGTTGGCACTCATGCATTCACGGGTCTGCCCGGTGTTCCCTCGATTTATCTTGACGTCTCAGGCGACAATCAGCTCTCCCCGCTCGACGCCTTGCTCGTCATTATCTACCTCAATACCGGCGCTCAAGGAGAGGGCGAAGGACCTGCTGTCGATGATTCGCACTCCATCGTATCCGACTCGCCCGCCGATAACTTCGCGCTCGCGGCCGATCAGGTCTTTCAAAGCGAGAATGACGACGAAGCGTTGAACTCTCATCAGGCCGGTTGGCTGTGGCAATGGCTAAATGAAACAGCTCAGAAGGATTCGCACGAATCAACGTCCACTGGCCTTCCAGAAACGTCGCCAGAGCAGTACTTTCGCCGTCTCGGCAGCGATGAGAATCGCAACCAACTTAACTCGCGCAAGGCTTTCGTAGGATAGTGATTTCACAGTGGCGCGCCGAGTCGGCGACAAACGATCTCCCGCTTAACCTTGCAGTCGTTCGAGCGGGAGATCCGTTTGGAACCAACTCGCGACAAGATGGGTGCGGCGCGACGGAAGGGTAAATGACTGGGGGCGCGCCGGTGCTCGGCTACGATGCTGACCCGAAGCAACTCCTCATCCAACCCGAGGACGCCGCCCAGGTCCGAGCGATCTTTGGACTCAATTGAGACCAGCAAACGTTGCTCCCGGCAGCGCCAGAATGGGCCCGGCGGACGAAACGCCTGCCCGCGCAAGCGTGGGGCGTTAAGCGGACGATTCTGTTCTAATAGCTTGCGACATCGCGGTTTCGCGCCAGCAATCCTATGGCACTTTTTGTATGCGAGTAAAACATGCCAATGCGCCCTCTCAGCATTAGTTTCGTACTTGCCTTTCACTTGATCGGTGTTGCGCATGCCCAATCGCCGGTGCAGCGTTTGGAGGACCTCCAGGAGAATAGCTGGTTGGCGATCGAGCCAGAAATGTCCCAGCGATTGGTGCTCACAAGTCGGCAAGAGGACGCCGCGGTGATGAAAGTGTCGTCGCGTGAACCGGCCTTCCGCGAGTACACATCGCCGGCCTTTGGCGATGGCAAAATTGTTTATTTTGGCGGTGGGCATAGCGGGTACTTCGGCAACGACGTGGAAATCTACGATCCCGTCACCAATACTTGGCGACAGTGTTATCGTCCCGTTTGCCCGCCTAAGGACGATTCGACATATTACTCCGGTGGCTCGGAGCGCAGCTTCGTCGATCCAGACACAGGTGAAAGGCAGCCCTATGTGCTGCACGGCTACGCCCGCACCGGATTCGATCCGGGTTTGCATCGCTATGTCTGCACCGCCATGTTTCCCACGGAAGCAATACGCGACGAGCGCACCGGCAAGTGGCGTATGGCGCGCCAAGCGTTTAGCTATATCGGCTTTGATGCGCGCACGAACCGGTGGGAGTTGTTGAGCGAAGTTCCCGACGCGCTTAAGCCCGGACCGACGAGCCTGTCGTATGACGACAATCTCGCGAGCATGGTGGCCTTTAGCGAGCGCGCCGCCTATCGGTTCCACGGCGGCAAATGGCAATTGCTCGGCGAGTCGAAGGTGTCGCTCGCGGCGAGCGGCGGCACCTCCGCGGTATATTTGCCGCGGCGGAAAGCGCATCTACTGGCCGTGCTGGGACATGGCGGCGCTAAGGAAGTTGGCGCGCTGTCGATCTTCGACGTCCAGGCCAAACTGGGGCAGCCAGGCCCCGTATTGCCGGAACCACTTCGGCGCCGCGTCGCCGCCGGAACGGGGGGCTACAACCTGATCGCCAGTTATGACAGCCAACAGAAGAAGGTCGTCTATATGTCCTTGAATGACGACATGCAGCCCGACGTTTGGACCTATGATCCTGCGGCGGATAGCTGGATGAAGCTCCCCGCTTCCTCTACCGCGCCGAAGCTCATGGGCGTCTTCGAACCTGGCCGCGGCCGGGCGCCATTGATCTATGATGCCGAGCGCAATGTCTTCTACTTACTCTATCGAGAGGGAGAAGCCGCGAAGCTCTGGGCTTACCGATTGGCCAGAGCGAGCAAGTAGATACTGTCACGGTAACATCAACTACGTCGCGCATCGGTCACGAACAGCATAGCGACTTTCTCACCAAACAACCCCGGCGCGGTGTGAACGACATGCTGTTTCAGTGCGATATCTCTCGCTTGTGCGTCCTCTGTGGCGGCCGGCATCGACGCCCGCCGGTGGATTAGAAATGGCTAATCCGACAAAGGCTTGCTCATGGGTAGGCAAACGCGCACAGAGGTTCCGCGACCGGTCTGGCTGCAAAGCGACACTTCGCCACCATGCGCTGACACAATGCTCTTGACGATGCTCATGCCAAGGCCAACACCGCGCGTTGCCGACGACTCGCCAGGCACGCGATAAAAACGGTCAAATACGCGTTCCACGTGTTCCGGCGCAATACCGGGACCGGTATCCGAAACTGAAAAACAACCGCTCCCTTCGTGCTCGACACATGTTTGCGGCAAGTACAGGTAATGAACCAGATTGCAGCGGACGTTTCAGAAGCCCATGTGCAGGTGGTGCAACGCCGAGAGCAGATTTTGTCCGCCGAGTCCGCGATCAAAACGGCGATTGAGTCCCACACTACTAACCTAGATCGCATTCGCGAGGGGCAAGGCTTGCCCATCGAGACATTGCAATCCATTCAGGCGCTCGATCAGGCCAGGCGTCTGTACACACGGGTCATCGCTGACTACAACCGGGCACAGTTTCGTTTGCACCGCGCGCTGGGATGGCCGATTGATTCACCACAATGAAGACACGCAGGCGGTTTGTTTTAGCCACGATCGCCTTTCTCGTCGGGCCCCGCGTCGCTTACGCACGTCGATTTTCGCTGGGCGCGCAGCGGCGAGCGTCGGTTGCTGTGCGGGCGCTCCGTTTTCTCCGTGTTGTTCGCCAACTATCCAGGCTCTCTTGCTGGAGACGCTGGAAGGACACCTCAACCTCCGGATGCCTCGCAGAACTCAAACTCAGCGAGCAGCTAAAGCAGCATCAGCTAAGACAATCATAAAACGGAGAATGGTTCGTAAATGATTGCGTTCGGGGAGGGATTCGACACACCTTCCGTAACTGCTCGTCCCACTAAGGGTTTACAGCAATCGCAAAAACAAGGCGAAGCAGAATCCGAAGCACTTTTGCTCGATTATGAATTGAAGGCCGTAATCGACGCCAGGGCCGCACTGCCATTTGCGATCAAAGCAGGCATCCTGGCATTGGTTCGGTCAATAACATGACAGCGCTTATCTTGGCGATGCGCCAAGCCCAGAGCGTGCCGGTGCTGCACAAGATCGACAATTGGCTCACCGAGCAGAGCGCGTGCGCCGAGGTCTTGCCGCGTGGTCCGCTGGGTCAGGCGATGACGTAAGCGCGCTCTCACCGCAGCCACCGCTGGTCCATTACGCCGAGCGGCAGAATGTCTTTGCTTGGTACTTGGAGGCGGTGAAGTAACTGACACTCGTGCCAGAACAGCGCAATCTTCGCGTTCAAAGGTTGCCATTCCCTCGCCGGCGTCACGAAGTCGTCGGCGAACTTAGCGACAAGCCTTCTGTGGGTCAGACCGAGCTTCGAGCAGGTGTCAATCCGACGCGGGCGCGACAATCATGGGCGAAGAGCCTAACTTTCAGGTTGCCGGTCAGTGGCCGGTTGCTGAGGCGCACGTTCGAGCGTGATCAGTTGTGAACTTCTGCTAAAAGTGAAGTAGTGCCACGCCCACTGAATGAACACGAGCACGCGATTTTGGAACGTTACCAACTGCATTAAGTGGACCAGGAGCCAAGTCAGCCAGGCGGCCATTCCATTGAATCGAATTGTACCGAAGTCGGCCACCGCCGCCGATCGGCCGATGGTCGCCATCATGCCATAATCATGGTAGCGGAACGGCTTCCCCTTCCAGGTGCGATTCTGCAAGCGCTTGCGGATCACGTGCGCCACATAGTTGCCCTGTTGAATCGCCACTGGCGCGAGAGGTGGAAGCGGTTTTCCCTGCTCGTTTGATAGATGCGCCATATCTCCAACCACGAAAATCTCAGGTCGGCCTGGCAGCGACAGATCCGGTTCGACAATGATCCGCCCCGTCCGATCCAACTGCGCATGAGTCATCTCGGCAATCTGTCCCGCTAGTCCCGAGGCACGGATGCCCGCTGCCCAAAACACCGTACGCGTGCTGACCGAGAATCGCTCTGAACCGCATTGGAATTCGACCCTTTCACTGTCGATCGTGGTGGCTAAACAGCCTGTTCGCACTTCCACCCCAATCCGTCCCAACGACAGGATGGCTTTGTGCGATAGCTCCTCATGGAACCCGGAGAGAATCCGATCGAGCGCCTCGACAAGAATAACCCTGATGTCGCCGGATTGGATGTGGCGAAATTCGCGCCGTACAGAATAGCGTGCGATTTCCGCCAAAGCGCCGGCCAACTCCACACCTGTCGGCCCCCCGCCAATAATCACAAAGGTGAGCAGGCTTCTGCGGCGCTGCGCATCGAACTCATGCTCAGCTTGTTCCAGCGCGGACAAGATGCGCCGTCTCATTTCGATCGCATCTTCGACAGTTTTAAGGCAGGGGGCGAGTGCTTCCCAGGAATTGCCGAAGTAATTGTACTCCGAGCCCGTTGCCACGATGAGCGTGTCATAGGGTAATTCGCGGTCGGCGAGCTTGACTGACTGTCGTTCCGGATCAACGCCAACAATTTCAGCCATGATGACTTCCGCGTTCTTCTGCCGACGAAGCACCGTCCGTAGCGGCGCGCACACATTGGCAGGCGATAGCGTTCCTGTGGACACCTGATACAAGAGCGGTTGAAAGACGTGATGGTTCCGCCGGTCCACCAGCATGACGCGCACAGGTGCTCCTTTCAAACCCTGGCAGGCTCGTAGTCCTGCGAAACCGCCACCTGCCACCACAACCCGGTGGATGTGCTCTGCTGTGGGCATCGAGGGCATGGAGATTACCTTTCGTCGTCTTTGGATAGTACCCGAAGTATATTCCGGATGAATGAAGCGCTGCCAACGTCGTTCCCCAGGCTAATTGAGAAACATTCGGCTGCTAGTTCAGAACCGGAGGTCGGTGGCGCGACACTTACCGGCTATGAAGTCCGTGGATACCGTGTTCCTACAATTGGCGTTCGAGTTCTGCGCGTTCGCTGGGACGACGGCTTATCGTCAGCCAACCCCCGAAAATCATGACGACACCGGATGCGAGGAAGGCTAGATCCCAAATCAAATGATCATCGCTTTCCGTCACATGGTGGATGTGAAGGATGTGGTGATCGATAATTCCTTCGACGAGATTGAACAGTCCCCAGTCGATGAACATAGAGGCAATCAGCGTTCGCGTCGACAGCGGCACATCCCGCCGCCGTGCCGCATGCCATAGCAGCGATATCCCTACGGCCGTCATTAACCATGTCAGCACATGAAAGAGACCGTCCCAAAACATATTGATTTCGAGATTGACTATGAGTTCCTCGGCTGGGATGTCGCGGGTGGGGTATCTAGCGGAGAGCATGTTGTGAACCTGCAATAGCTGGTGCAAAACGATTCCATCGACGAATCCACCCATGCCGATTCCCAGTGCTGTGCCCGCGGCGATCAGCGGACGACGCGTGATTTCGTTGTTCATGTGTGCTCCGGTATCGTTTCCTCGCGCTTTCCGGGCCCAAGGCGATCCGCCGCAATTGGGTGCGGACGCGAAGCGGGCCAGTAGTAAATCAGGAAAAGAATCGCGATCAGTACGGCGAAAGGTGCCAAAGAAACTGCTACGTAGTAGACAAAGCCTGAATTAAAGATGCCTGCTCGGACCTTCTCCGCCGTATCCGAATCACAAAAAGCGCAAGCGAACGCAGGTGACCCCAAGCCCCAAATGAAGGCGACTAGGGTGGCGGCGTGAACGAATCTTACCATCCGATTGCGCTCCTTTTCGTTAGGCCACAAGCTTGGGCCGGGATCAATGAATTGCGGCACCCCTGTGGTCACGAATGCAACGAATGGGCGATGTATGAATCGGCACATTTTGCAATTCTCATGCCGCTTAATCGTTCGCTGATAACTTCATATTTTGAGTGTTCTGCACAGGCGATGAAACTCCCTGCGCGCCGTGTTGATGGAGATCAGCGAAGACTGGTAGACCGACAAAACCTATCAAGCTTTCGCGTCTCTTCTTAACCCCCAGAAAGCCGTGCACCCCGCCCCTCAAGAGTATCGCGATTTACAGAAATGGAGTTGCTATATCCAAATCGCTGCTGAAATACGTGCAAAATCGTGTACCGCATGCGTTCGTTAGAATCTCGTCTCGCTGGTCCATCAGTCGTTCCTGGACCTGAAAAGAATAGCGCGTCCAACGTGTTGCGCTTTCGCGGCACATCGATTGCATTAAGCGCTGAGAATCTGATCGCACAGAATTCGCCACTGGTAGATCTGCGACCAGAGTGGTTTGGTGCTGGACACACTGAGTGGCAAACAAGTCGGTTTGACAGAGTTCGATTTGTTCCCACCACGAAATAAAGGAATGCCGGTGACGAGTTAACAACTACGTGCAGGAACACGTACGCCGCCGGATGATAAATGGTGGATCCGACCTTGATCGAGCCTAGTCCAGATCAAACGAAGCGTTCGACCCCAGGAAACCACGAACGCAGGCGAGCATTTGATTAAGGCTATGGGGACACCGCGGGCTTTAGACGGTGAACGCCAACTTGTCGTCAACAAGAAAGTCCCGCGCCAAGGAAGCGGAGAAGGGCCTTCATCTCGCTCACAGAAGTGTGCCAGAGTTACGCTTTGAAAAGCGTGGCCCACGATTTGCAGGACTTCTGGTTCGCTTTTTTACAGGCGTTCCTCTAGCAGTACTTCATTCGATGGATTGATAGTGCGGCACCAGAATGGACACACATCTGCTACCAAATTACCTCTCAGGGGATGCTCGCGCGGCAAGACCGCGTGAGCTTCTGATTATCGTTCAAGGGAGTCCGCAAGTGGAACAATGCTGGCATGCGCGCGGGCCTCCTCAGTATCTGCCTTCGTCTCAACTACTTCTAACTTCACATTCAATCGTCAATTACCTCTCATTACAGGACAAATGACCATGACCCTGCAAATGACTTCCTCAACAAAGTATCTGTTGGGAACGGGAGTTGCATTCACATTTCTGACTTGTTCAACGCTAGGTCTCGTTGCGCAAACCAGATCGAACAATAATTCGCAGCCAACCGAAACTCAGACGCAAAGCGGTAATAACGCCACCAACAATGCTCGCACGCCAAACGACCCTAACAGGCAAGATGGCACTCGCCTGCAAAACAATACACGAACGCAGAGCGGCGATAACACGCAAGACCGCAATGACTTGCGAAATGAAACGCGAACGCAGAGCGGCATTAACACGCAAGACCGCAATCGTTTGCAGAATGACACTCAGACCCAAAGCGACACACGCCTCAATGATCGTCAGATCAATCGCCGCTTTGAGTCGGATCGGCCTACCGATAACCGCTTTGACGCGGACCGTGGGAATGAAGATCGCTTTGGCGACGATCGCCGCTTCCAAAACAACACGGGTGCTCAAGATCGCTATTATGACGATCGCTACGGCGATCGCTACGATAATCGTTCAGATCAGCGGTTCAGCGATCAACGGGACAATGACGACCGTCGCCTGCAGAACGATGAACGCATGCGGATCGACGAACGTGGTTTTGATTTCGGCGCCCGCTTCGCGACGGACAATTCCAACCGCTTGCAAGTGCGTGATATCGAACGTCAAGGCATGCTGGCTCGCGCTGGCGTGCTTGCCAACGACGTGATCGTTTCCGTCGATGGCCAGTCGGTATCATCGCCGGCAGTCTTGCAGCGGCGATTGATCGGCACGCAAGGACGGGTTCCGTTAGTCGTATTGCGCAATGGCACTCGCCGAACCATCTATTTTGATGGCGGGCAATTCGATTACGGCTACGGAGATCGATACGGCGATCGCTATGCGTATGATCGTGACCGCTATTACGGCAACGGCAATTATAGTGACCGATATTATGATGATCGCTACTATGATGACCGCTACGATCGTCCCTATGCTGCGGGGTCTAATGATCGACGCTACTCGGCTAGCTATGAGCCCCGCCATCTCCAGGACGATCGTGGCTGGTTAGGTGTGTATCTCGATAGTCGATACGATGGGCACGCCGTGGTTGCGGGCGTCGAGGAAGATAGTCCTGCCGACCGGGCCGGGATTCGCAAAGGCGATTGGATCATCTCCGTCAACGACAATCGCGTGCAATCCGCATCTCACCTGAGCAGCATCACCGCAAACGCCGATCCCGGTACGCCGCTTGATTTGGAGGTTGCTCGGTGGGATCGTCGGCAAGTAGGTGTCGAATTGAGCGCGCGTTCTTCCCAGGATGAACAGCGTCCCGGTAATCCTCAACGCGACAGACAGCAAGAGGAGTACACCTCTGAACGTGATCAGGATGACCAGAGTCGTACGATCAATGGCAGTAGCCAAACGGACTCGGATCGGAAGGACCGTACGGACAACG
>JBGSHH010000338.1:0-16390 GCA_041752355.1 Pirellulaceae bacterium
AACACCAAGACGGCGGTGCCGATCTTGATCGGACTGTTGGACGATCCGCAACCAGCGGTCGCCACGCAGGCGTTGAGCTTTCTCGATCAGCTTGGGGATGCGGGACGTCCGTATGAAGCGAAGCTAAAAACTATCGCGCAGTCCGGTACGGAGTACCCGAAGCGACTAGCCGAGCGGATGCTGAAACGTTGGAATCCGTAGTCGGTTGTCGCGCCCCATGCGCTCGCCCTACTGAAGAACGGGTTGACTTGTTACACTCGGTGTGAGACATGTTTTTGCCTTCCGTCGAGCACTATGGTCAACACGCTTTATCTTCCCGAACTGCGCGAAATGCTCGCTGAGGGCAATGACCTTGAGCTGCGCGAGTTCTGTACGGCGCTGCATCCCGCCCGCACCGCTGAGTTCATGGAAGGCCTGAGTTCCGACGAGTGCTGGGGGGTCTTGCGACACGCCGAACCGCAGTTAAGGGCGGAGATTTTCGCCTACTTCGATCACGATCGACAGGTCGAGATCATCGAGTTGCAGGATCGCACCGAAGTCGCGCAGTTGCTGGGCCACTTGCCTGCGGACGATCGAGTTGACTTGCTCGATGAAGTCTTGCCCGACGCGGTCAACGAACTGTTGCCGTTGTTGTCGGTCGAAGATCGCCGCAACGTCCTTCGCCTCCGCGGCTATCCGGAGTGGAGTGCTGGATCGCTCATGACCACGGAAGTGGCGATGGTCAGCGAATCGCTTACCGTGCGGCAAGCATTGGCGGAACTGAGTCATCAAGCGGAACACCTGGAAACCATTCACTACATCTATGTCGTGGATGACGACGATCATCTGCGGGGTGTGGTATCCTCGCGACAATTGGTTTCGGCGATCGGCAAGCCGGAAACGCGGCTGGGCGAAATCATGGAGACGGAGATCGTCGCCGTGAATGTGCTGGACGATCGCGAAGATGTCGTGCGTCGTGTGGCACAATATGACTTAACCGCGATTCCCGTCGTCGATGCCGAACGGCGGCTCGTCGGTATCATCACGCACGATGACGTCATCGACGTGTTTCGTGAAGAGGCCACCGAAGACGCCCATCGCATCGCTGGTGTCGCACCCCTGGAAGAAAGCTACCTCAAAACGGGGCTCGTTCTGCTGAGTTGGAAACGGGGGATCTGGCTCGCAGCACTGTTCGCCGCCGGTATTTTCACCGCCTTTTCGCTGCGGCACTACGACAAACGCTTTGATTCTATGATCTGGCTGGTTTGGTTTGTACCGCTGGTGAATTCCAGTGGTGGTAACACTGGCAGTCAATCGGCGACACTCATTATCACCGCGCTCTCGGCTGGGGAACTATCGCTGTTGCACTGGCGGAAGATCGTGCTGCGTGAACTGGCGATGGGATTAATGTTGGGCGGGTTCTTAGCCTTGATGGGACTAGTGGCAGCGCTGATCTTGCTGCCCAGTACCCCCGATTGGCAATGGAGCAATTGGCATCACCTATTTGTATTTCCCATCACGCTCGTGGCTGTGGTGGTAACCGGCACACTGGTCGGTTCGTTGCTGCCACTGCTCTTTGAAAGAATGGGACTCGATCCCGCGTTGATGAGCAATCCGTTCGTATCCGGCATCATGGATATCGTGGGCATCACGACATATATGTTCGTCGCCGCCTGGCTGATGAACTTGACGGTTTAGCGGCAAGTTCATTTTGCATGCAGTATTGACGAGCCACCGCTCAGACGTCCAAGGCGGGTGCGCCGACATACAGTTGCAGGATTTGGCTTTGCACCTTGATGGCGCGAATCAGAATCCAGATTTGATCCGCCGAGAACTGGCGAGGATCGCTCTTGGCGAGCATCTCGAGTTCTTCCGTCATCGCGGCGTGCTGATCGGTGGCGGCCTGCAAACGCAGCCCCATCTCCTTCCAAGCCGTTTTCAAGGTGCAGTCGTCGGAAAGACGCTCCACATCCTTGACGGCATTAGTCAGCAACAAGCATAGACGAGCGACATCGCGGGCTTGCGCCTGCGGTTGTAATTCTTCGATACGACTGGCCAAGCTTTGACATTTCATGGCGACATTGCCTCCCTCGTGTACTCAAGGATGCCGAAATCTAGCGGCGGACCGCACCACCACCGCCTCGCCCTCATCAGATGGCCTTCAACGGCAGTTGAAGTTCCGCCTGCTCAAGCGCGATTTGTTGACTGGTGTTACAAAGTTCTTTGGCCAACCCCGACATCTGCTCATCGCCAGACGAAGTGGTCAACCATCGACTCAACCCACCGAGAGGAGATGCGGCGGCAAGTCACGATCGTGGAGAGTGGACCGGCGAACCGGAATTCCCTACTGCGAACGCAGCCTTGTCGGCTTTCGCCCCATCCACGAAGGCTGTTCCATGGCCCTCGCGTCTGTCGTCCTCTGCTCCTAGCAACTTTAGCTTGAGTTTCAGAAAAACCAAGTTTTTTGTAAGTGTAGATACTCGATGGTTTTACGGCACAACCGTGGAAAGCCGCAAACGCCGAACCGCCATCGTTGCCGCTGGCCGATTTAGGTCGGTGCCGGGCTGCAACTTTTCTCGGCAAATGCTAGCATCGCCAACTCTGTCCTACACTTGTCGAGGTGATAGCGTGCGCGCGGAGAGCGCGTCGATGTGGGTTACATCAAAAGGAAGCTTGCTATGAAACGCTCGATGATTTTGGCCGTATTGGTTTCGTCCTTGACATCTGGTTTGGCGATGTTCGCGCTTACGACCTCGCGCGCTGATGATGCTCCCAAGACGGATGAACTGCAACAGACACTAGTGCAATTGGCCGACGCCCGCTTAAAGCTCGCGGAAACATCGCTGCAACTCGCGCAGGCCGATAATAAGCGCGTCCCAGGTGTTATTTCCGACGTGATCCTTGCTCGCATGCAGCAAGGCGTCGCCAACGCGCAAGCCCGCGTCACGAGCGCCAAACAGAAGGCCAACGATTTTTCGCTCGAAGTCTTAGTACCCAGCGCGGAATTGGAAGTGGAGTCCTTGACCACGCGTCTTAAAGCCCTAGACGAACTCGTCGCGCGCTCGGACGATCAAATCGTCGCCAATCACGCGCAAACTGTCCGCGGTCAATTGGAAGTCGCTAAGTTGGAGCTCGCCAGCTTGAAATTGATGAAGGGTCGCTCGCTCAATGAGCAGGTGCAATGGCAACTCAACGAACTATCTAGTGCCGTGGATAGCCTCACGACGCGCGTGATTGTGCTGGAAAACGATCGGTAAACGTTATAACTTGGCGCGGGTGTCCGACTCGCGCCGCGTGGCGTTGCCGTGCAGTTTGCGAACGTAGGCACCCGCCAGACTGGCGCGCCGCACGACGCCGACCAAACGGAGGTCGGTGTGGTTATCGACCACCGGAAGCGCTAGCAGATCATATTCCACAAACGTCTCCATCGCTTCTTCCAGCGAATCTTGCGGAATGAGCGGGCGAACGTCGGTACGCATCACGTCATCCGCCAGCAACATCGCTTGCATGTGCGGCGCAAGCGCCGCCACATGCGCGTCTTCGAGATTCACCAATCCGCGCAATCGCCCATTCTCATCCACCACCGGTAGCACCGAGAGATGGGTGGTTTCCAGCATTCCGGCGACGGTGGTGAAGTTGTCCTTGAGTTGTAAACGCGGTATGTCATCGGTGGCTTTCAGGAACTGCTCCACTTTCAAGGCACCCAAGAACTCCCGCAAATACGCGCCGCGATGGGCTGGCGAGCGCGAACGACTTTCCACCTGGGATTTATAGAGCGACATCTGATCGGAGAAGACAAAGCTGATCACGCAGACCCACAGCGCCGGCAACAGCAGTTGATAGCCGTTGGTCATTTCGCTGACGATAATCAGCGTGGAAAACGGCGTTTTCGCTGCGGCGGAGAAGAAACCCGCCATGCCGACGATTACAAAACTTGCTGGATGGGGCACCAATTCGGGCCACCAAGAATGCAGCGCTAGTCCGAGTGCTCCGCCACCGCAACCGCCAATCACCATCGACGGACCAAACACGCCACCCGAACCACCACTGCCGATGGTTAAACTTGTGGTGAGGATCTTGCCGAACGCTACCGCGAGTAATAATGCCACGCTTCGCCCCTGCGGCTCTAACATGGCATCCTGCAGCGAAGCATAGCCAAACGACAGCACGGACAACGCCTGGGGATTTTGACCGAAAGCATAGAATAACCCCAGGCCGAAGACGGCGGTCAAAAAAGCGCCCAGCGCGGGACGATAGATTTTCGGGAACGGTAGTTGCTCGAAGAGATACGTGACGCCATAGAAGGTGCGCGTATAGATGGCTGCCAACACCACCATGCAAATCGCAAGTAACAGATAGGGCCCCAATTGCCAGGGATCGGTAAATGCGAGGTCGGGGACCGCGAAGAGCGGATGCCAGCCAAAGACAGAACCGAAGACGCAGTACGAAACCACGCTCGCTAGTCCTGCCGGCACGATCACTTCGGGTTCAAACTCCGGCGACCAATACAACACTTCGGCGGCAAACAACGCCCCCGCCAATGGTGCGCGGAAGATGGCCGCGATCCCGGCACCCATCCCCGCAGCCACGAGGACGCGCCGCTCCATGGGTGATAATCCCAACAGTCGCGACAATAGCGATGCAAATCCAGCTCCAATTTGCGCAATGGGGCCTTCGCGACCTCCCGAACCGCCGGAACCAATCGTCAGCGCGCTGGCGATGATCTTTACGATCGGGACGCGTAAACGGATATCGCCTTGTCGATTGTGATAGGCGTCGATAACGGAGTCGGTACCGTGTCCTTCCGCTTCGGGTGCAATCGAATAGACCAACAAGCCGCTCAACAATCCGCCCAAGGTCGCAATGACCACCACGCGCCATGGTCGAAATGGCGTGTCGAATTCGCCTAGCCAGGGCAGTTCTGGCTCGCCGGCCGGCGAAGGGGTCGGATGATAGCCGGTAAAAACCTCCAAAGCATAGAACTCAGCCGCCTTGGTCGCGACATAAAAACCGATCGCGCCTACCCCAGCGACCAAGCCGACCAAAAGCGCCAAGCCCATCAACCGCACTTGCGAGCGCAGCCGTCGCTGGCCAAATTCCAAAAGCGTGGGAACCCAGTGAAACAAAGCGGCCAGTTTAGGCTTAAGCGAGCGATTGGGCATCGCGAGTGATTCCCCCCAAATATCAAACGACCAGAGGCGAAACTCCGCCGCCCTCTTGCGCACGTTAAACGAACAGCCATCGATCAACAAGCCCCTGCTTTGGCCAATCGTCGCACTCGATGGGCCACTGTCGCCGGACTTGTCGATGTCCTAAAATCAAGAGTCGCTGTTGGTTCCGCTCGCGAAACGCGAATCACCTTGTCTGTTGAGATCTTCAGATATTTGTCACCATTGCGTAAGGATGAACGCTTGGCCACGCTGCGGAAAGTTCACATTGTTGGTATCGGAGACGACGGCTTGGATGGGCTGTCCGTCGCTGCGCAGCAACTCATCCGCGACGCCGAATTGCTGATTGGTGCGGAACGCGCCCTCAAGGCGATTCCATCTGGCCAGGCGCAGCGGCTGGAAATGGGCGGCGATCTCGATGCGGTTGTCGCGAGGATTGCTGCCGCTCCCACGCAGCGCATCGTCATGCTCGCCACCGGCGATCCGCTATTTTACGGCACCGCACGCTACCTGACCGATCGTCTCGGCAAGGAACGCTTCGAGGTCGTGCCGCACGTTAGCAGCATGCAGTTGGCGTTCGCCCGCGTTAAGGAAACGTGGGACGAGGCGTATCTCACCAATCTTGCTTCGCAGTCGCTCGATCATGTCGTCGAGAAGATTCGCGTGGCGGAGAAAGTCGGCCTCTTCACCAGTGAATCGGCTTCGCCGGCGACGCTGGCGCAAGCTTTGCTCGACCGTCATATCGACTACTTCACCGCTTACGTCTGCGAAAATCTCGGTTCGCCCGACGAAAGAGTGACCCAAGGCGATCTGAGCGAGATCGCGTCGCAGCACTTTGGTCCGCTGAACGTGATGATTCTCGTCCGCAAGCCTGATGTGCCCGATCGACCGACATCGATGGTGGGCACGCGGTTGTTTGGCAATCCTGACGAGGCCTTTTTGCAATCGCAACCCAAGCGCGGTTTGCTGACGCGGTCGGAAGTCCGCGCGATTGCCTTGGCGGAAATGGATATTGGTCCCAGTAGCATTGTCTGGGACATCGGCGCAGGCAGTGGCTCCGTCGCCATCGAAGCGGCCCGTCTCGCTTGCAATGGCAAAGTCTTCGCAATTGAAATGGATCCTGCCGATCATGGGCTGATGATTGCTAATGCGGAACGCTTCGCAGTCTCGAATCTGATTCCCGTCCTGGGCCAAGCGCCGGAAGCGTGGGAAAGTCTGCCCGATCCCAACGCCGTATTCGTCGGTGGCACTGGACGACAAATCAGTCGTTTGGTGGAACTCGCCTTCGCGCGTTTGCGACCGCAAGGACATTTGATCGCCTCGGTCAGCAGCATCGAAAACCTCCACGCCGTGCAACAGACGATCCAGCGAGTTGCTGGCGACGCCTCGGTGTGGATGATCAGTATCGCGCGCGGCGTGCAACAGATGGACCGCATGACCTTCGAAGCGATGCATCCCACATTCCTGGTGGGCGCGGTCAAGTCCTAGTCGTCGATCGTTCCGCAATCGAGAAGTCCCTTCATTCGCGTTTCCAAAGTAAACGAACCTCCCATCCCAAATGCCGTTTCGTTCGCGGAGCGAACAACGACTGCGAGCCCAGCCAACATGCCCATTGACTATCCGCAGCTCGATGTGATTGCGGTTGGAGCGCATCCCGATGATGTCGAAATCGCCTGTGGCGGCACGCTGGCAAAGCTCGTGCGGCAAGGCTATCGCGTCGGTATCGTCGATCTTACCGATGGCGAGCCAACGCCGCGCTCGCCTGGGCCGGAACATCGTAAAGCGGAAGCGCGGCAAGCGGCACAAACGCTCGGAATCGAAACGCGTATCATTCTCGATTTGCCCAATCGTCGACTATTCGACAGCTTTGAGTCGCGGGTGGCGCTCGCCAAGGAATTTCGCAAGTATCGTCCCAAAGTGGTGATTGGTTTTGGCGGCAAAACGCCGTCGGCTTCGCCCGATCATTGGCAGGCGATGCAAATTACGGATGCGGCCGTCTTTTACTCCCGATTGACCAAATGGGACGAGCATTTCGATCATCTGCCCGTCCACATCATCAGCGCGCAGCTTTACTTCCGTCTGGCCTTTGAGCCCAACATTGTCGAAGGCTTTGCCAGTCATTTCAATATTGATATCAGCGATACGATCGAACAGAAGATCGCCTCTATCGAGTGCTACCAATCGCAATTCCCTCCGGAAAAGAGTTATATCTATGAGCGGGTCCGCGGGGCGGCAATGATGGCCGGCGCGGCCTGCGGCTTCGCTGCGGCCGAAACATTTGTCAACGTTCGCCCTGTCGGCGGTCGCGACCTGATGAAGCTACTGTTTGAAGTGTGAAACTTCCTCAAGTACCCATCACGCTCCGCGTGATGATTTGGTGCTTGAAAACGACACCAACCCGAAGCGTAAGCGAGGCTTCCTTTGATTTCTCCGCTGGCATGTCGGGTTGATGCAAACCTTCCATAGCGTGCAAGACTATCCCATGATCCAAGATCGCCCTGAGGATATTCCGCCAGCCCGACCGCAACGGGAGCAGCAACAGTTCGACGTGCAGCGTCGCTTGGCGTTTTTGGAACTCTCCGAGCAAGATGCCGAGCGACTGCGCGACCTTTCGCCCTTGTTCGAAAAGCATGCGCGCGAATTTGTCGATCGATTCTATTTGCATCTGTTTCGCTTTCCCGATACCTCGCGTTTCCTGCAGGATGAACGACTTGTCGCCGGACTGAAGGAGATGCAGCTGGCGCACTTGCAGTCGATGCTCAACGCGAACTGGGGCGACGACTATGTCGCGCAGCGGTTGCGAGTCGGTCGAGCGCATGCGGAGAAAGGGATCGAGCCGGAGTTCTTTCTCGGTTCGTATCAGCTTTATTTGTCATATCACATGCGGCTGCTGGAGGAGAACGCCTCTGGCGATCGGCACCTGTTCATGGAGCAGTTGCGATCGCTCATGAAGGCGATCCTGTTGGATGTCGGCCTGACGCTCGATGCCTATTTTTCGAAGCTGACGGACGACTTGCAGCAAGCCTTGGAGCTCTATTGGCGCGCCAATGCCGAGTTGCGGCAATTTGCGCAGCTCGCCTCCCACGACCTGAAAACGCCGCTCGCGACGGTCGCCAATTTGTGCGATGAGGCGCTCGACGAATTCCGCGACCAAATGCCTGCGGAAGCCTGTAAACTGATTGAAAAGGCGAAGAATCGTTCGTACAAAATGAGCCACATGATCGACGAACTGCTCTCGGCGACGCTGACGCAGCCCGGTTCCGATCAGCTCACGGAAGTTTCACTCGCCGAGGTGGTGAACGAAGCGCTCGATCGCCTGCAAGGTCCGCTCACGGAAAATGAAATCCAAGTCCAGCAGCCCGAAGAGTGGCCCAACATCATGGCGAATCGGCCGCGTCTATGCGAAGCGATCTACAATCTCATCAGTAACGCCGCCAAGTTCGTCGACAAAGAGCCGGCCAAGATCTCGCTGAGCTTCGAACACACGCGCACCGAGACACTGATTCACATCGCCGATAATGGCCCTGGCATTCCGCCGGAAGAACTCGAAAGGGTCTTCAATCCCTTCCGACGGCTGGCCAAACATCGCAACCTGCCTGGCTCGGGGCTGGGACTGTATTTCACGAAAAACCTCATCGAGCAGCAAGGTGGCCGCGTGTGGGTCGTCTCGACACTAGGTGAAGGTGCGGAATTTTCGATCGCACTCAAGCGTTAGCTCCGCTAAGCGAACAAAGCTTGTAAGCAGATTTGCGACCATGTTTCAAACTGGTCCTTCGCGGCAAGCAGTTCGCTGACGGGACGAAAGCCGGTGTCGCAGATATCGGTCTCGCGCGGTTCGACGAGCGGTTCATCGACGTCGAAAATGTGCACCACTCCCAGATGCACCTTGCCAACTTCCGATTCGTCGTCGTTGATCAAGCCGACACACGACTCGCGGCACGTCGTGTCCACCGACACCTCTTCGGCCAACTCGCGACGCAAGCCTTCTTCATAGGGCTGACTGCCGACAATCGCCGCATCGTCCGACGAAATATGACCGCCGATGCCGATACTCCGCTTGGCGTGCAAGCGTGACTCTCCCTGCCCTTTGCCTCGCGTGTACTGAAACAGTGAAACATCGCCTTGCGGATCGGTATAGCGGAAGATGACGTAGGGAATGAACTGCTTGAAGCTGGGGTCCTTTTCCATTTCCGCGCGGGGGCGGTAGCTCATCAACTCCGGCTTGAGTAATCCATCGACATACTTAGCCACATCGCGCGAAACGCCTTGAAAATGCCCCAGGCGATGGAACTCGGCGGTGGGAACGACCAGGACGTGCTCGGTATGGACGACAGACATGCGAACCTCAAGCAAGTGAACAATAATTGGAAGGCTGTCGCAGTATAGGAGAATCTCCACAGGTTCCCAAGGACCTCAAGGAGCACCAAAGTCCCGCCCGCATTCCCAGTCACGCGTGACGCGGAATTGTCCTTGTGCCGATCCGCACAAGTCCCTTTCACGTCCGTAAAATTGACACGACTTTTCGGTAAGCCTTTTACCTGTCAGGGTTTACGTCCGTCCCGATTTGTGATCCGTCGCGCCACTGAACTTGTGCAAATCGACTGCGTTTTTGCCCCATAGTGGGGCCCTTTGCTTGATTGGGGCGGCGCCCCTCCACTATTTTCCGCCCCCGCTCCAAGGCGGCCATTTAGCACAAAGCCGCGTTCATGGCAGCGACACATTTTACTCGATGACGCTTACAATTTCAATACATACAAAACACTTAATTAACAATTCTCACTGAACTGCGAATCAATCCATCACATCCACATACCATCCGTGTCGCCCGCCGCGACGATTGAACGCTCGCCATGGCCGCGAAATCTGGCCATCCCCTCGTGTTGCGTCCCTGCGATCAGACAATCAGCATCGCATCTCCGTAGCTATAAAAGCGATACTGCTCCGTGATGGCCATTTCGTACGCGCGGCGAATCAGTTCATCGCCACCAAACGTGCGGACCAGCACCAGCAACGTGCTCTTGGGCAAATGGAAGTTGGTGAGCAAGGCGTCGGCCGCATGGAATATAAAACCAGGGCGAATGAAGAGGCTCGTTTCGCTCGTGAACGGCTTGAGTTGCCCACTGAGCGCCGACGATTCCAACGTGCGCATCGCCGTGGTGCCGACGGCGATGCAACGTCCGCCGGCGGCCTTTGCGGCGAGAATCTGTTCCACCGTTTCCGCGCTGATCGTCGCCCATTCTTTATGCATCAAGTGGTCGCTCAATCGCTCGACTGAAATGGGGCGAAACGTGCCCACACCCACATGCAGCGTGACCTTCGCCGTCTGCACCTGCTGCGCCTGCAGATCTCCTAATAGCGCCGGCGAGAAATGCAAGCCTGCCGTGGGGGCAGCAACAGATCCGGGCTTATCGGCATAGACCGTCTGATAACGTTCCACATCGTCTTCCACCATTTCGCCATCGCGAATGTACTGCGGCAGCGGTGTGCGACCGTGCGCTTCTAAAACTTCGAGTGGTGGCAGATCCGATTGCGGTTGCACCACCCACACTCCGCCTGCTTGCTTGGCCAACAGCGTGAGTTTGACGCCATCGCGTCCGTCGCGGTCCATCAGCGTGATCGTCTCGCCCGCTTGGAGCACGCCGCGCGTCTTGCTCAAGATTTGCCAATGACCGGACTCATCGTGCTGCAAATACAAGCCTTGCCATCGCCCCTTCGTGTTCGTCCGCCAGCCGACCAGTCGCGCCGGCACCACCTTCGTATCGTTGAGAACCAGCACGTCGCCGGCATTCAACAGTTGCGGCAAATCGCGGATATGCCAGTGCTCGATCGTTTGCCGCGCACGATCAATCAGCATCAAGCGCGCATCGCTCCGTTTGACGAGCGGATGCTGCGCGATGAGTTCCGGCGGCAGGTGATAATCGTAGGCGGAGACTTCGTCCATGAACCGTGGCGGTGGAGTGAGGAGGGATGGGACAATTATTCAAGTATAGAGCGAGCGGCATCATGGAGGGATGGGGCGCATTGACGGCGCAAGTTATACTTCCCTCATGATTCGTGTCGCCCTGGTCATTACCGAACTCGATGTGGGTGGTGCCGAACGCCAATTGGTGAACTTGGCGACGGGGCTCGATCGGCGCTGGTTCAAACCGCGCGTCTTTGCATTGGGTCCGCCGCCCCGGGCAGGACGCGATTTGCTTGTGCAACGCCTGCAAGCGGCGAGCGTTCCACTCGAATTCCTCCACGCCAACGCTTGGTGGCAGTTCCAACCCACCGTGCAAAAACTGACGACGCTGCTGCGCGATTTCCAACCGCACATCATGCAGTCGTTTCTATTCCATGCCAATGTCATCGGCACCCTCGCAGCGCGACAAGCAGGCGTGCAGCGACTGGCGATTGGCGCGCGCGTGGCAGATCCCAGTTGGTGGCGGGCGATCATCGAGCAGCGCATGGCGCAAGGTGCCGATCGCGTGGTCTCCGTGAGCCAGGATGTAGCGCGGCAAGTCCGCCAGCGCTGGAAACTGCGGCCCGAAAAGTCCGTCGTGATTCCCAACGGCATCGATTTGGAAGTAGTCGATGTGGCAACACCGGTCGATTTGAGTTCTTTGGGTGTGCCGCCGGGCGTGCGACCACTCGTGTTTGTGGGGCGACTCGACAAGCAAAAAGGTGTCGATCGCTTGCCCCGACTAGCAGGCATGCTGACTACGCTTGATGCGCACTTGCTGATCGTCGGCGATGGGCCTTGGAAGACGCGACTCATGAAGTGCGTCGCAGAGCGCGGCATCGCCAAGCGGGTTCACTTCGCCGGTTGGCAACCCAATATCCCCGGCATCCTCAAGAGTTGCCGCATGTTGCTTCTCCCGTCACGCTATGAAGGCATGCCCAACGTGTTGTTGGAAGCGATGGCAGTGGGTTTGCCTGTTCTCGCGACGCCGGTGGAAGGCGTGCTCGAAATACTAGGTGAACAGGCGGATCAACAAGCGTTTCCCTACGCGGATGCCACTTGGTCGGCAGGGTTGGCGAAGCGATTCCATGCCTCGGACGATCAGGTGCTTGGCGCGCAAAATCGCGGCCGCATCGAGGCCGATTTCTCACTAACGGCGATGATTTCCGCCTACGAGCGGCTCTATGCCGAAATCGCTGCGGGTTTGCCAGGGACGACACGTTTCAGTGGCGAACCATAGCAACGCTGCCCGGCAGTCTTTGTGCGCCCCCTGAGCTTCGGTTTCGCGCGTTTAGTATGACGGCGCAAACTTTTTTGCGTGCGTAAGTTGTTACTGCGCAAGCGTCTACGACACAACTTTCAATC
The DNA here is from genome assembly GCA_041752355.1 of Pirellulaceae bacterium. GTDB lineage: Bacteria > Planctomycetota > Planctomycetia > Pirellulales > Pirellulaceae > JAEZGD01. The sequence continues at coordinate 12,454 of JBGSHH010000338.1, forward strand.
CCCGTGGGAAGCATCGGCAAAATCTAGTTGACGAAAGGAATTGAATGGGTACGATGGGGAGCGTTGTGGGGCAAAGTGGTGATCGGTGGGAAAAATGCTGTTCACGGGAACCTACCTCCGAACACTCGACGACAAGCAACGGTTAGCTCTTCCGAAACGGCTCCGCGACGCCCTGGGGCAGTCGCCCAACATTCCTCTTTATCTCGCTCCTGGCACCGATGGATCGCTCGCCTTATATACCGAGGACGGCTTTTCGCGACTGGGTCAGCAATTGGCTCAAGGTTCGCCAGTGGGGCCGGACTTGCGGGCGTTCAGTCGATTGTTTTACGCCCAAGCTCAGTCGGTCGAAGTGGATAGCCAAGGGCGGATCCGCATCCCGTCGGAGTTGGCCGAACTCGCCCGACTTGGCAAGGAAATTGTGCTGCTAGGTGTGCGCGATCACATGGAATTGTGGGACAAGACACGCTGGGATGAATACCTGAACGATCGACAACCCAACTATGACACCTTGGCTGAAAACGCCTTTGATACCAGTGCTGGATTAACCAAGCCAAAAACGGCGGCGACAACCGAAACGAACCTCGAAGAAGGACGACCAACACAGCCCAGATAATGAGAGGAAATCACGGACTTATACGTCCGTCCGTGAAGTTCGCCCAGCGCCTTGAGCGGCGAGTCAGTCAGCGGCCACAGACTGCCTCGCCACCGTCTTGCGACGGCCGGCTCGAGACGAGACGCAGGCAAGATGCCGGCGGCTGCGAACAGTGGTGATAGCCTGCGTAGGCAGGGTTCCCACGGCATTCGACCCACCCTAGGCGCAGGGATGTTAGCCTGGGGTCGCTTGCTTTCTTGGGTGCCAGGCGGCCAGCGATCGCTGTGTCGTGGTTAGTCAAATCGGCCGCTATCCATTATCTTGAGGCATTGCTCGCCGCACCTATCACCTGCTTTGGGTTTTCATGTCCACCATTCACGTTCCGGTCTTGCCGCGCGAAGTCCTAGAGTTGCTTGCGCCGCTGCCTGGGGAAACGATGGTCGATGGCACCTTAGGTGGCGCGGGGCATACGCGGATGCTAGCCGCCGCCGTCGGCGACAATGGGCAAGTCTTATCGTTCGATCGCGATGGCCAGGCGATTGAAGCGGCCGAGCAAATCTTGCGCGGTCTGCCGATTAAGCTCGTGCATGCCAACTTCCGCGAACTGCGACAAGTGCTCGATCAACTGGAAATCCGCGGTGTCGATGGCGTGCTGCTGGATCTGGGGCTGTCGAGCGATCAACTCGCTGACCGCGAGCGAGGATTCAGCTTTGAAAGCGACGGCCCACTCGACTTGCGCTTCGATACGGATGAAGGAGAATCGGCGGCCCAACTTATCAATCGCCTGCGCGAAGAGCGGCTGGCGGACATGATCTATGAATATGGCGAAGAGCGCTTGAGCCGGCGGATCGCGCGAAAAATTGTCGAAACGCGTCGTGAGCGACCGATTCAAACGGCCCGCGAACTCGCAGACATCGTTCGCAAGTGCGTCCCGCGATCGCCGCGCGACAAAATCGATCCCGCCACGCGCACCTTTCAAGCCCTACGCATTGCGGTGAATGATGAGTTGGGTTCGCTCGATCGCGTGTTACGCGACTTGCCAGCATGCCTTAACCCAGGCGGCCGTGTGGCGATCATCAGCTTTCACTCTTTGGAAGATCGCCGCGTGAAGGAAGCCTTCCGCGCGGAACCGCGGTTTGAGATTCTGACAAAGAAGCCGCTCACCGCCAGCGAGGCCGAACTTGCCGAAAACCCACGCAGCCGAAGTGCCAAACTTCGTGCCGCGCGCTGGCAACAATGATGGAATGCTGTTTGCTAGCAAGGGCAATTAGTATTGCGACTGTTTTTCCAAATTTCTATAGTCACCAACAATCTTTGCAAATGTCCCTCTGTTGGTTGACAACTATGGTCGCTACCGCGCAAAAACAGTCGTTCGGATTTGACATCGATATCGTGGGATCATGCAATCTCCGCTGCCCATCCTGTCCAGTGGGAAATTCTCCCGAACTTCGCACCCGTTCGGGTGTAATGTCCCTTGAGTTGTTATCCGCGATTCTTGACAAAGGAATCGAAGAATGCCGGATTACACACGTCGGGCTGTTCAATTGGACCGAACCATTTCTGCATCCACGCTTACCCGAAATGATTCGCGCAGTTCGTTCTCGAGATTTGCCATGCGCCTTGAGTTCTAATCTCAATGTGACATGTGATTTTGCTGACGTATTGCGTGCCGATCCGACCTCGATTCGCGTATCACTCTCAGGATTCAATCAGGCAACGTACGGCCGGACACATCGTCGCGGGAACATTGACCGCGTCAAACAGAATATGCAATTACTGGCGGAGGCAAAACAGTCGACGCGCAGCAGTGTTGATTTGCACGTCCTGTTCCACCGCTATTTGGGTAATCATGACGATGAACAGCAAATGAAAGTCTATGCTGAAGAGCTTGGCTATCGTTTTGAACCCGTCTGGGCATACCTAATGCCTCTGGAAAAGAACCTGGCATTTTTGGGTGAAGAGGAGACTGGCACATCGATTACAGCAGAGGACAATGAACTCATCGCTAAATTAGCATTGCGTCCGGATGAGGCAAGCCAGATCGCACAGCCATACAAATCGCAGCCGTGCGTCCTTCAGACCGAACGATTGGTGATCGATCATGAAGGAGGTGTGCAACTCTGTTGCGCTACATTCGATCGATCTAGGTATACCGTTGCCAGCTTCTTGGAAACGCCTTTGGCGGAAATACAATCGCGCCGCAAAAGGAACTCCTTATGCGCGACATGCGCCAAACATGGTTTACATGTAATTGCTGTTTATGGCGCGCCAGAGTTTGAGAAAGCGGCCATGGATCGCGTCCAGGCAACATTTCCGGGGCTCGAAATGGTACCATCGATTACGGCACCAACATCACCACCCGCGCCCCTTGCCAACCGTCCCAAGAACGCCGTGTCGAAGATTTTCCGCGAGATAGCGCGCTGGCCCAAGCGGCTGCATATGAAACTCACTCGCAAACGAGCCGCATAAATAGTTAACCTTGACGGCGTGCGACGCGTCAAATCGGTCGCGATCGCCGTTTTTCTGGCTCGGACTCGCGGCCTACCCGATCCCAGCGCCGATCCGATCGTTATACTAGACGGCATTTCCGCGCGCCATCATCTTGTTCTTTCAATTGCCATGCCAGCCCATCTCACAGCCCAGTATCACAAAGCCGAAGCTGCGTATCGCGGCGCGCATACGCCGGAGGAAGAACTGCAATGCCTGCAGGTCATGCTGCGGGAGATTCCCAAACATAAAGGGACCGACAAACTCCAGGCGGAGCTGAAGCACAAAATCAGCGAGGCAAAGAAGCAGGTCGAGAAGCATTCCGCCGCCGCCAAGAAAGCGGCGCAGCCCAAAATCCCCAGACAAGGTGCAGGGCGCGCTGTCATCATCGGCGGCCCCAACGCAGGCAAAAGTTCGCTACTTAAAGCGCTCACCCGCGCGACGCCGGAAGTCGCGCCGTTTCCCTTCACCACGCGCGAAGCGCAGCCCGGCATGATGCCTTGGGAAGATGTGATGGTGCAATTGATCGACACGGCGCCGATCACCGCCGATGTGTTCGATCCCAACACGCAAGCCCTGATGCGCGGTGCCGATCTGGTGCTGTTAATGGTTGACATGGGGAGCGACACGGGCATCGACGATGTGCAAGCGGTGCTCGAACGCATCGCCGCCACTAAGACGCGACTGGCCAAAGAAACGTATCTCGACGAAGAAGACATCGGTCAGTCGTACACGCACACGCTGCTGCTGGTGAACAAGATGGAGTTACCAGAAGCGGCCGATCGCTTGGCACTGTTGCACGAATTCTGTCCCTTGGATTTCGACGAATTCTCCATCGCCACGGAACACGGGCTAGGC
>JBGSHH010000339.1:0-6136 GCA_041752355.1 Pirellulaceae bacterium
GGCTAGAATCCTGGGGCGTACTTGAGACCAACGTGATCCGTGTGAGCTTCGTTCATGGACTCTCTCCTCGCCGCGATCTTGGCGGATGACCTCGCGCTGGTGAACAAGTTACTGGTGAAAGAACCCGGACTGGCCTCGCAAGGCGTCGAAACGGCCACGTTCTATGACAAGGCGATTTTTCACTGGCTGTACGTCGGCGATACAGCGCTGCATTTGGCGGCGGCTGGCTATCGTGTGAAAATCGCGCAGCAATTGCTCGCGGCAGGCGCGAATCCCAATAGTGCGGCGAATCATCGTCGCGGCACACCGCTACATTATGCGGCCGATGGCTACATCATTGGTCCGGCCTGGAATGCGATCGATCAAGTCGCGATGCTTCGCTGCCTGATCGAAGCTGGAGCCGCTATCGATTTCCAGGACAAGAATGGCGCAACGCCCTTGCACCGCGCCGTTCGCACGCGCTGTGCTGCGGCCGTCAAATACCTGTTGGAATCAGGCTGTGATCCCATGATCAAGAACAAGCCCGGCTCGACGCCCTTTCATCTGGCCGTTCAGAATACCGGTCGCGGCGGGAGCGGCAGCGCGGCAGCCATCGCCGCGCAGCGCGCGATCATCAACGAGTTTCGCGCACGGGATATCAGCACTGCCACGAAAGATGGTCGGGGAAACTCGGTGCTCCAATGTGCCGAGCGCGGCAAAGTGAGTGAATGGTTGAGGTGAGTCTATGCACGTTCACAAATGCCGTTTCGCTCTTAGAACGAAGAACGAAAATACGATACAATCGTTACCATCGGAACTTCTTCTTCCCGCAGCGTGACATTTTTCGAGCTAAGGTTAAAGGTACTGACGCGCAGTGCGGGGCGAAGGCTCGTTCCGGTGTGACGTCGCACGCCTTTGGGGAGACAAAGCTATGCTCACGAACATTGTCATGTCGGTTGTGATGAGCGCCGCCATGGTCCCACCTGGTTACCCCGTCGCCAATCATGGTTCGCCGGGGACCTATACCCAACCGGTTCTCCGCAGTTACGAGCGCTACGAAGAAGATCACGGCCGCCGTCTGGCTTACGATCGCTATGTACGCAAGCTCGACAGCCTGTGGAAGGATTTCCGCGATGCCGGTTCGACCAAGGAAGCGTTTGAAACCTACAAGCTGGAAGCTGGTAAAGCCAAACGCGACTACGTCTACGCCGATCCGTACCTGGCACCGGTTTCGCCATAACCTTAGGTATGCGACATCATTCCAACGCGGTGTTCCCGAGCAATGAGTGGGAACACCTATTAATCAGAGGCAAGGATGGAACTGGTGGCTTTTGTCGATGTGGATGACACGTTGGTAAGATCGTTCGGCACGAAGCGCATCCCAATGACGGCATCGATCGAACATGTACGTGCGTTACGTGCCGATGGCGTGATCCTCTATTGCTGGAGCAGTGGAGGTGCCGAATATGCGGAGCAGTCCGCCATGGAGCTTGGCATCGCTGATTGCTTCGTCGGCTTCTTACCCAAACCCAATGTCATGATCGACGACGTTCCAGTGAGTCGATGGCGGAAGCTCGTCCAGGTCCATCCTGCGGAAGCTCCATCGAAATCCGCCGCCGATTATCGACGTGAACTGAGCTAGTTCACGCCATTTTCCGCTAGCGGGGGCGATTCTCCGCTCTCCTTCGCAACGCCTGTCGGTTCTGGTATCTTGGTTGGTTCCTTTCCACGGTCAGGGTAGGCCGAGGAAGCGACCGGCAACCGTTACCACGAAAGCGACCTTCTCATGGCCCTGGATCCCTACGCGCCGTGTCCCTGCGGCAATGGCCAAAAAATCAAGTTCTGCTGCTCGGCCGATATCATCAACGAGTTGGATAAAGTGCTGCGGGCCGTGGAAGGCGATCAGCGCGCCTCCGCCCTCGATCAAATCAACCGCTTGCTCGAAGCGCGGCCTGATAATCCGGCCTTGCTGGCGATCAAGGGTTCGGTGCAATTGTCGATGAACAAGTTCGACGATGCCGAGAAAACGGTGCATCACTTTCTCGCCATCGATCCTAAGAACCCGACGGCCCTGGCGCAAGGCGCGGCCATCGCAGCCCTGCGGGGCAAGTCACGGCAAGCGATCGAACGCTTGCAGGGAGCCCTCGAATCGTCCGATGGCAAGATCAACCGCCAGGTGCACGAGACATTACACATCGTCGGCGATTTGCTATTGTCGCAAGGCGATATTCTCGGCGCGTATGGACATATCATGCTATACGCAACTTCTGCCGATCCGCGCGACGAGCGGGCAGCGCAATCGATGGCGCGTATTCGGTTGTCGCCGCAACTGCCGCTGTTCTTGCGCCAGGAACGCTTCCTGGAAGCCGCTCCCCAGGACGTGCCTTGGAAGGCCAAGTTCGACGACGCCATGAATCTGTCGGCAAAAGCTTGCTGGCTGAAAGCGTGCGAGCTATTCATCGCCTTGGCGGAACGGGTCCAAAACGAACCAAAAATCATTCGCAACATTGCCGTGCTGCGCGGCTACTTGGGCGATACCAGTGGCGCGATGCTGTGGTGGCGAAAATATGCTTCTTTGGAAGCCGCGCCGCTGGAAGATCGCGTCGAAGCGGAATCGCTAGCGCAGATGCTCGATGCCAACGTGCCAGGCGACAAACTCGATGTCCTGCAAGTGGCGATTGAGTTGCATGACGTCGATCGCGCCATGGAACGTCTGCTGGCCGATAAGCGTCTCGCGGTGGAGAATCGCGAAGCCTATTTGCAAGAACTGGAAGAGAACGAAGTTCCTCCCAAGGCGGTCTTCACTTTGCTCGATCGACCGCTGCCTGCCAACGGTGCGGAAATCACGTTGGCGGACATGCCCAAGTCGGTGGCGGAGGTCTTGGTCTATGGACGCCAGACCGATCGCGCGCCGTATGTTCAGTTGACCAGTGAGCGCACGCCCCAAATGGAAGCGGGCCGCGCCGCGCTCACCGAGATCCTGGGTGACGCCGGCGGTGAGGCGAAGGAAGAAGTGCTCGGCCAGGTGGGCGAAGAAACCGTTGCCTTGCGGATTTCACTCTATCCCCCTCGCGATATTCCCCGCGACCACTTCCAAAAACTCGCCGAAGAGGCCAAACGCCAGATGATCATGGAAGTCTGGCCGAAGCTGAAGAATCGCTTTCTCGACAAGCACGCGCCGGCCGATGTCGCGAACAACCCGTCGTATCGCATTCGGTTGTTGGCGACGATTTTTTCGATGGAACAAAACAATGGTGCCAGCGACACAGTCGATTTCAACGAGCTGCGCCGGCAACTCGGTCAACCGACGCTGGATGCCATCGATCCGAGTAACGTCGATCTGCTGCGGTTACCAGCATGGCGGATTCGCCGCTTGGAATTCGACAAGCTCAACGATGATCAACTGATGGAGGCCTTCCAGCGGGTCGTGTACTATCTCGATCCGGTCAGCCTGGGCCGCTTGGGCGAGTTGCTGCTAGCGCGCACCTCCCTTCACGACAAGATCGATCCGTTGGAAATCTACGAACTACTCGTCCGCTTTAGCAGTGGGGTGCCGCAAGCGATCGACTACTCGCTGCGCGCTCAAGAATTGTGCCGCGCTCGCAAGCAATCACCCGCACCATTCATGCTGATGGAACTGCAAGCGCGGATGGCGCTAGGCGACGGCCGAGGGATTCAGCGGTTGATCGAAACGTTGAGCACACACCATCGCAACGAACCAGGTGTTTCGCAGGCGTTGATGCAGATCATGGTGCAATTGGGGATCATTACGCCGGACGGACGGATGAAAGCGATGCCCGGCGAAGCCGCGCAACCCGCTGCCGCCAGCGGTGGCGTGTGGACTCCCGGCGCGCCCGTCAGCAAACCCGCCGAAAGCAAGAGCGGACTCTGGTTGCCGGATTGATCCTCGTGGGGTAGGCATCTTGCCTGCCGTGGTTTTTCCAGATCGCGGGCGGGGAACAAGCAGCGCATGTCCCACGACTTCGATAACGCGTGTATGCGGCGAGCGCTCGAACTCGCCGCTCTCGGACAAGGACGCGTCGAGCCCAATCCCATGGTCGGTTGCGTCTTCGCGCGCGATGGCCAGATCATAGCCGAAGGGTTTCATCAGCAGTTTGGCGGCCATCATGCCGAAATCAACGCGTTGCATCAACTCGCGGGGCAAGCCTCAGACTGCACACTGTACGTGACGCTCGAGCCTTGTTGTCATCACGGCAAAACGCCACCGTGCAGTGTCGCCGTCAGCGCGTCCGGCGCGCAACGCGTGGTGATTGCGATGCGCGATCCCTTTCCGCAGGTCGCAGGCGGCGGCATCGCGCAACTACTGGCGGCAGGCATCGCGGTCGAAGTGGGTTTGTTGGAAGCAGAAGCGCGATCGCTGAACGCTCCGTACTTGATGCTCGTCCAGCAGCAACGCCCTTGGACCATCGCGAAATGGGCGATGACGCTCGATGGCAAGTTGGCGACCTACACCGGCGATAGCCAATGGATTTCCAACGAACATTCGCGCGGCGTGGTTCATGCATTGCGCGGCCGCGTAGATGCGATCATCGTGGGGCGCGGCACCGCTGAGCGTGACAATCCGCAACTCACCGCCCGTCCGGTTGGTCCGCGCACCGCGACGCGGATCGTGCTGGATTCCCATGCGGAACTCTCGCTCGGCAGCAGTCTGGTGCGCACCGCCCGCGAAGTGCCGGTTTTACTCGCCGTCGGACCGCAAGCCGATCCGGAAAAGCTCGCGCTACTCGCTGCCGCCGGCGTGGAGGTTTGGCAACATCACTCGAACGATCCCTTCGCCCGCCTGGCTGGCTTGTGGCAAGAATTTGGCCAGCGACGTTTCACGAATGTGCTGGTCGAAGGAGGCGCGAAGTTGTTCGGCGCGCTGTTCGATGCTCGCCTGATCGACGAAGTGCATTGCTTCATTGCCCCTAAACTCATCGGCGGCGCCCAAGCCCCGTCGCCGATCGCAGGCTTGGGGTTGGAGAATATGGCGCTGGCAGCGTCGCTCGATCCGCCGCATATCGAGTTGCTGGCAGGTGATATCTACCTTCATGGCCGCGTCAAGCGTTAGACGGCCCGCATGGCACAACTGCGCAACGAACCGGGTCCTTCGCAGCCGAAATGGTTTCGCATCTCGTGGTTGTTGGTGGTGTTGACGCTGTGCGATTTGGGGGTGCGCAGCGAAATTCCACTATGCGTGGTTGGCAGCTACGTGGGCATGATTTTGCAACCGCTGCTGCTGAGCATTTGCTGCGTCTATGGTCGTGGTCCGGTACTCACGCGGTATTGCGTTGGATTGGGAATCACGTGCTGTCTGTGGCTGTTGAAGATGAATCAACTTCGGTTCTCTGACCGTGTTTACACGTTCAATACTATGCCGCTGCTCATGGCAGTCTTCATGCTCGATCACTTTCTGTTGCTGCCAATCGGGCTCTGGCTGGGGGCGAAGCCTGCGAGTTTGCCAACAGCGACCAGCGACAGGCCGCGACTGCGGTTTGAACTGCGCGATATGCTTCTAGCTATGACGTCGTTGGCCGTCACGCTCGCGATGCTGCGGGCGTGGTGGCCTCGCGAGGATCACCTGGGGGGACACTTTGATGTGCAACTCATTGCGTTACGCAGTCTGGCGGTGTTCATTTATCCGCTGCTGCAATCGCTTATTTTGGTGCCGATGATGCTGCAGTTTTGCGGCCAGCCCTCGCGGATCGGCAAGATCTGGCTCCTAATCGCTGTCGTCGCCATCTGCGTGCTCGCTTTTGTTCAAGTGCCGGATAGCTTCGCCATTGCCGCTGTGGTGGGCATGGTGACGCTGTTTGAGTTTTGGATGGTTCTGGCGGCGATGTATCTGCTCTTTGATTTCTCTGAAAGTGCCTATCGCGATCTGCCGTGATGACGTTCGACTGCTGAAACCGAAGCATCAGCGAATCTCCACCGAAATCTCCTCGCTGACGCTTCGGGTTAGTGTGACCAGTGCTTAACGCGCAATAGTCTACATCCAGCGACATCACGACGGCGCGTGATGAGTACTTTGTTTTGCTAATCCAACACCTTGAGTAAGTTGCTGTACTTATCGGTCCAGAGCGGTGCGTCGGGGAATTTGCCTTCGAGTGATTCGCTGTTGCTCAGCACGACGGGGTCGTCGAGGACGAAGCGGTTC
>JBGSHH010000340.1:0-3351 GCA_041752355.1 Pirellulaceae bacterium
GGTGGCTCGGCTCGTCAGGCAGCCGAGGACGCCCTGGATAACGCGTTACCGGACGCACCCGCAGCACCGCTCGCTCCACCGCGACCGCTCATCGAGGTGGGACGCAAGGCGATGGCCTGCGACTTCCATGTGTATCTCAACGCTGGCCAACATCGCGGAGCCGTGGACTACGCAGTGGCGGCGCTGGATTTGGTCGATCAACTGGAAGCGCAGCTAACCGTCTATCGCGACGATAGCGAAGTCAGCCGCTTAAATCGCCTTGCCCCGAAGCAGCCAATGCTCGTCGAAGGACGCTTATTTGCCTTGCTTCAGCAGGCCTTGGAACTGCATCGCGAGACCCAGGGCGGGTTTGATATCACCGCCGGACCGATCTCGAAGTTGTGGGGCTTCTATCGTCGCGAGGGGCGCATTCCCAGCGCTGAAGAGATTGCCGCCGTACTTCAGCGCGTTGGTAGTGAACACGTGGCACTCGATCCGTCCGCGCAAACGGTTTATTTCGCCCGCCCGGCCATGGAATTCAACCTCGGCGGCATCGGCAAAGGTTACGCGCTGGATCGCTGTGCGGAGTTGCTCGCCGAGCACGCCGTCGCGGACTATCTCATTCATGGCGGACAAAGCAGCATTCTCGCCCGGGGTTCGCGGCAAGGTTTGCCGCCAGACAAGCAGGGCTGGAGTATCGCGCTGCGCCATCCGTTGCGCGATGAAGTGCGACTCGGCGAAGTCTGGCTGCGCGATCAAGCGCTTGGCACCTCCGGCACGGCACACCAGTTCTTTTATCACCAGGGAAAGCGCTACGCTCACATTCTCGATCCCCGTACTGCGAGTCCCGCCGAGGGGATGCTCTCCACGACGGTAATCGCTCCCACAGCCGCCCTCGCCGACGCGTTGGCGACAGCATTTTTCGTGTTGGGGGTCGAAGCATCGTTGGCGTATTGCGACGCGCATCCGGGCATCGGCGCGATTCTCGTCACGCCCGGCGAGCGTAGCGGTGCGCTCACCGTTCACGCCGCTGGCCTGAGCGAATACGCCTGGCAGCCCTATACCTGACCCGGCCCTGCAGTGTCAGCGAGGCTCTTCATACCAACCTGCAGCGCAGCTCTCCAGCGAGTCTTTCGATCGGCGAATGATCGCTGGCGCTGCACCTCACATCGCGCGTGGGGATCGCTATTTCTTGTAGTGCGCGACTTGTTCGGCAATCCATGCTTCTAATTCTTGCATGTTCACCGGAGGAAGATTGCACAAATCGGGGCGAAGCTTCACAGCATCTTTTATGTAAACGTGCGTAATGTCATGCTGACTTTTGGCCGTATTCCAGTTCAGCAGAATACGAATACACATTTTAAGCGAACCAGGAACGCTCAATTCGTGCGTGCAGAGCAGCGGCACTTCCAGCCAACCGAGTTGCCGCGCGGCGAGGGCTGGAAACTCCGCGTCGAGGTCGATCGTCGTGCTGAAGATCGCACTGCCGACATCCTGTGGCTCGATTCCATTCAGACGAATCATGAGTGCCAGAAGTTGACGCGTGCCGACGAGAATCTCTTCCTTGGAGTTTGATTCAACAGTTGTTGCTCCCCGTACGCCCCGGCAAAACATGACGCCATTCCTCGCGGACATTGCCTAAAGATTGCGACCGGCGAAGCCCCTGTGGCTCGGAAAAGTCCGGTCGCGGCCTGTTAGCATAAGCCGTTGTCGTATGCCTGGGTAGTCTTTGCCAGCGAGGCCGAATTGGAAGCCTCGATCAAAGTATGCTGCCGTTCGTAGCGACGCCCGAGCTGGATGATGTCTAGCTCACCAATCCACCAAGACGGGAAGGTCATTCTGAAGTTCTTTTCAGTCGGTTTTGCCCCCATTCAACGCCCCATTTCGCGGTGAAATCTCAGCGATTGAATGTTTTGCCGACGTTGCTGGCCGTGTTTCACGACCGTCTCACGCCGGCATTGCTATCGTCCGACCGCAATCATCGTAAGCTTTGCCGATTAGGGAATTAGGGAAGACGCAACTGCTTTTATGGACACGATTTGGGAGAAAAGTGAAAAGAATTGTCGAACCCCCTTTGCATTCTCTTGGTCCTCCTGTAGAGTACACGAGTCGAAACCAATGGTGGACATCGACAGGGCGGCTTGGCAAAGCCAACGTCGCCTTTTGTTGTTCACCGACGTTGTCACTCGATCGAGATTCTTTCCAAAAAGATTTTTGATCTGCCTGTTGACAGTCGAAAATGTTTCGGTACTATAAGACGCTCTCGCAAGCGAAGATGTTAAGTAATCTTCACCTGAAGATTGCTGGCATCCAAATGCACGCGAGAGTTTGCTTTTTGATCTTTGACAATTTGGTAGTGATAGATCCTCTCGTGCAATTCAGCATGAGACTGTGCTAATAGGCTATCCTATGCTGCGAGACATTGTTTCGTATGCATAGAGTGCTTGAGAGCAGCAGGGGTAAAACTCTGTTGATCGAAAAACACAGTCGCATGAAGTTGAGTGCTGCCGCAAGGCAGCCACAGCAAATGCACAAAAATAGAGCAGATCAACAGCTCGATAGATTTGTTAACAAGCGGCCGCAAGGCTGTAAGGATACAATTTTTGAAGGGTTTGATCCTGGCTCAGAATGAACGTTGGCGGCATGGATTAGGCATGCAAGTCGCGCGATAAATGTAGCAATACATGGAAAGCGGCGAAAGGGACAGTAATGCGTGGGAACCTACCTTGGGGTCTGGGATAGCGGCGGGAAACTGCCGGTAATACCAGATGACATCCCCGGATCAAAGGTGTGATTCCGCCCTGAGATGGGCCCACGTGCTATTAGCTTGTTGGCGGGGTAATGGCCCACCAAGGCTTAGATGGCTAGCGGGTGTGAGAGCACGACCCGCGTCACTGGGACTGAGACACTGCCCAGACACCTACGGGTGGCTGCAGTCGAGAATCTTCGGCAATGGACGCAAGTCTGACCGAGCGATGCCGCGTGCGGGATGAAGGCCCTTGGGTTGTAAACCGCTGTCGAGGGGAATGAAATTCTGGTGGGTACTCTCATCAGATTGACTGATCCCTGGAGGAAGGGTGGGCTAAGTTCGTGCCAGCAGCCGCGGTAAGACGAACCACCCGAACGTTATTCGGAATCACTGGGCTTAAAGCGTGCGTAGGCGGCCCTGTAAGTTAGGTGTGAAATCCCACAGCTCAACTGTGGAACTGCGCTTGAAACTGTCTTACTTGAGGACTCTAGAGGTATGCGGAACTTCCGGTGGAGCGGTGAAATGTGTTGATATCGGAAGGAACACCAGAGGCGAAGGCGGCATACTGGGGATTATCTGACGCTGAGGCACGAAAGCCAGGGGAGCAAACGGGATTAGATACC
>JBGSHH010000341.1:0-5608 GCA_041752355.1 Pirellulaceae bacterium
CAGTATTCGTTCTTAGTCCCCATTCCAGCGTATTGGCTCGGGGTGGTCGCGGCGGAGGAGGAGGTGGTGGCGGCGGCGGTATGTCTCGCCCTTCAGGCGGAATGTCGCGACCCTCTGCACCGATCAGCCGTTCGCCTTCCATGAGCCGACCGAGCGCTCCGTCGGTGAGTCGTCCGAGCGCCCCTTCACGGCCGTCAGTTTCACCGCGCCCGGTTACGCCATCGCGTCCATCTGTGTCACCTCGCCCGAGCACTCCGGGCCTCTCGCCTGGAAGTCGCCCCGGAACTGTTGATTTTAATCGGCCCTCAACAGGACTTACCCCCGGTTCTCGTCCTGGCGTTTCGCAGCTTCCTGGCACGGGAACGCGTCCCGGTACAGGCAATATTGGCACCGGAACTCGTCCGGGTGCTGGTACGGGAATCAGTCAGCTTCCGGCCACGCGTCCTGGTACTGGTGGAGGCAGTCGTCTGCCGAATGCCGGTGCTGCTGCTGGCGCTGGGGTCGCGCTATTGCCGGGCATGGGAAATCGCCCTGGGCTGGACGGCAATCGACCCAGCCAGCTTCCTGATCGCGGTACGCCGCAACAGCGTCACGACAACCTCCAGAATCAGCTCTCGCAGCGCGACCAAACACGAGATGATCGCCAAGGCAATCGCGACGACGTGCGCGAAGATTGGCAAAATCGCTATGACAACTTCTACCATAACCACGACGATTGGCATCACGGCTGCTGGAATGGCAACGCCGGAGATTGGTGGCATCACATGTGGGATGATCATACCGCTTTGATGGCTTTCGGCACCACGATGTGGGGCATCAATCGCGCGGCGTATGGGTTCGGCTACTGGGGCTATTCCAATCCCTACTATTCCGAAGCGTATCCCATTGGCGATGGCTACTCCGTTGACTACTCGCAGCCAATTGCAGTCGATTCGGCGGCAACCGCTCCCGTTGATCCCGCCGCACCGGCCACGCCGGTACCCGGTATGGCGGACTTCGATGCCGCGCGCGAAGCCTTCATGAAAAAGGACTACGCCGCCGCGCTCGCGGCCACTAACAAAGCCCTCACCGCGATGCCGAATGATCCCATCATTCACGAATTCCGCGCGCTAGTGCTTTTCGCCCAAGGAAAATATCGCGAATCGGCAGCCGGATTGTATAGTGTGCTATCCGTGGGGCCAGGCTGGGATTGGACGACCCTCAGTAGCCTTTATCCCGACCAGGAAACCTACACCGCGCAACTTCGCAAGCTAGAAGACTACGTTCGTCAAAATCCCAAGGCGACGGATGCCAAGTTTGTGCTCGCCTATCAATACACGACGATGGGAAGTATCGAAGCGGCCACCAAGCAACTTCAGGCGCTGTATAAGCTCAATCCGGAGGATAGCCTGGTGAAGCAACTGCTGTTGATGTCAGGTGGCCCCGAAGCCATAGGTGCGCCGACGACTTCCGAGGCTCCCGCCGCGACAACTGCTCCCGCAGTGCCACTTGACGAAGTCGTGGGCAAATGGAATGCTGCCAGCCAGAATAGCAAGTTCGCGCTGGAACTGACCAAGGACGGCAATTTCATTTGGAGTTATTCGCAGGGAACGCAGTCGCAGACGGTCAAAGGGGTGTTTGCACTGGATGGTAACGTGCTCGCCATGGAACCCGAGACCGGCGGTACGATGCTGGCCGAGATTACCCCTCCACAATCCGGCACGTTCGATTTTCAAATGCTGGGTGCTCCGCCAGGAGATCCCGGACTTAAGTTTACGCAGAGCAAGTGACACCAAGACTGACCTGCGATCGACTCGCAACGACGTGAGTCGATCGCAATTATTAGCACGACCGAGAATCTCATGACCCAACTCATGCCTCTACTGCCGCGCCTACTTGTGGGGCTGGCGATTCTTGCCATTTTGGGCTGCAAGGACGCCATGCCGGTCTCCAAAGAAGCCCCCGTACCCAAAGTGACCATCACGCCGGTCACCACGGAAGAGATCGTGGATGCCGATGAATATATCGGGCGCACCGAAGCCTCGGAAATCGTTGACATCCGCGCTCGGGTCTTCGGGTACTTGAAGGAAATCAACTTCAAAGACGGCGATATGGTCCAAAAAGGGCAAGTGCTCTTCGAGATCGAACCGGATGAGTACCAGGCCATCCACAATCAATCGGTGTCGCGCATTGCATTGAACGACGCCAGGTTGGAACTAGCGCAAAAGAAAATGGCGCGTAACAGCACGCTGGTTCAAAGTGGCGCGGTCTCCAAAGAAGAGTACGAGGAGACCGTCGCCGCGGTCAAAGAAGCGGAAGCCACCATCGAGACCGCCAAGGCCGATGCCGCCCGCACCGCCGTCGATCTGAAATACACCAAGATCGAAGCACCAATCTCTGGACGCATCGACCGTGCCTTGGTCGCCAAAGGCAATTTACTGACAGGCGGATTATCGTCAGGAACGATGCTGACCAAGATCGTCCAAGAGCAGCCGATGTATGTCTATTTCGATGTCGACGAACGCTCCCTGCTTCGCTACCAGCGCATGCGCGAGCCTGCGGCAGAGAACGAAAAGCCTGGCAGTCTGCGTGATCTGGACATGAAGTGCTACGTGCAACTCGCGGATGAGAAGGACTTTCCACACGCAGGTCTGCTCGACTTCGCCTCGTCGGAAGTCAATGTCACCACGGGCACGGCGCGTATCCGGGGCGAGTTCAAGAACGCCGATCGCACCTTGAAGAGCGGTTTGTTCGTTCGCATTCGCGTCCCCATTGGCAAACCGTATCAAGCGCTCTTGGTCCCCGAGCGCGCTTTGGCTACCGACCAGAATCTAAAGTACGTGTTTGTCGTCGGTAGTGACGGTACCGCCCAGCGACGGAACGTCCAACTGGGTAATCAACAAGGCGATTTGCGAATCATCAAGTCTGGCCTTCAGGCGGGCGAGAATGTGATCGTCAAAGGCCTGCAACGCGTCAAGCCGAATCAGAAGGTTGACGCGGAGAAATCAGAAGTCGCGAACGCCGCGGACAGTCCTACGCTCGCGCAGGAGAACAAATAATCCGTGGCTAAATTCTTTATCGATCGTCCGATCTTCGCGGCGGTTATTTCCGTCATTATCACGTTGGCGGGCTACATCGCGATGCGATACGTGCTGCCGGTGGCGCAATATCCCGAAATCACGCCCCCCACTGTGCAAGTCACTTGCACTTATCCGGGCGCGAGTTCCAAGGTGGTGGCCGATACCGTTGCTTCTCCCATCGAGCAACAGGTGATCGGCGTCGAGAACATGCTCTACATGAGCTCGCAATCCACCAACGATGGCGGTTACAACCTCACGGTCACGTTTGAAGTGGGCACCAATCTCGATATGGCCCAGGTTCTGGTGCAGAACCGCGTCAATCTCGCGCTCCCCAGCCTACCCAGCGAAGTCAAAGCAACGGGCGTGAGCGTGAAGAAGAAGTCGCCGAACATTCTGCTGGTGGTCAATCTGATCTCACCGGAAGGATCGTACGACCAGCTGTACCTCAGCAACTACGCCACCATTCAGGTTCGCGATGAACTCGCGCAGATTAAAGGGGTCGGCGACGTAACCTACTTGGGGCAACTCGACTATAGCATGCGCGCCTGGCTCGACCCCAATCGTATGGCGATTCGCGAACTGTCCGCCAGCGACGTGGCCAATGCGCTCCGCGAGCAAAACGTGCAAGTCGCCGCAGGCTCGCTCGGCCGCCCACCGGTGCCGCAAGGTCAGGCGTTTCAATACACGCTTAGCACCTTGGGACGACTGACCACGCCGGAGGAATTCGGCAATATTGTCGTCAAGTCGGGCGCGAAGGGAGAACTGATTCGCCTGCGCGATCTCGTCACGGACGAACGAAAAGGCGAAAATGGAGAGGTCTACGGGAATATTCAATTGGGTGCGAAAGTCGAAGACACATCTTGCAGTCTTGATGGCGAGCCTTCCATCGGTCTGGGCATTTTCCAGCAACCCGGTTCGAATGCACTCAAGACGGCGAAGTCGATTCGCAAGCGAATGGACGAACTGAAAGCTACTTTTCCGCCCGACCTCGACTACGCGATCGTCTACGATACGACTCCCTTCATCGACGAATCGATTCATGAAGTTTTCAAGGCGCTGCGGGACGCAACCATTCTGGTTGGCATCGTGGTACTCGCCTTTTTGCAATCTTGGCGTGCGACGTTCATTCCGCTCATTGCCGTGCCAGTCGCCATCCTGGGAACGGGCTCGGTGATGCTCGGTATGGGTTTTAGTCTTAACAATCTTTCACTCTTCGGACTCGTGCTCGCGATTGGCATCGTGGTGGACGACGCAATCGTCGTCGTGGAAGCGGTCGAGCATCACATCGAGCACGGTCTTTCGCCGAAAGCTGCCGCGCGCAAGGCGATGGACGAAGTGACCGGACCGATTATTGCCATTTCGCTCGTCTTGATGTGTGTATTCGTGCCGTGTGCGTTCATTTCCGGCATTACCGGCCAGTTCTTCCGGCAGTTCGCCTTAACCATCGCGGTATCGACCTTCTTCTCGGCGGTCAACTCGTTGACCCTCAGCCCCGCGCTCTGTGCCCTGCTGCTCAAGCCCAAGCACGAGCAAAACGATTGGCTGACTCGTCTGTTGAATCTCACGTTGGGCTGGTTTTTCAAGCTCTTCAACTTGGGCTTCAATGCAGCCGCGGACATCTACAGTCGCAGCGTCGGGATGTTGCTGCGCGTCAGTTTCATCGTGCTGCTCGTGTATGGTGGCTTGCTTTACCTGACCTATTACAGCTTTACGAGAGTCCCCATCGGCTTTATTCCTTCGCAGGATAAAGGGTACTTGCTGGTCGACGTCCGTTTGCCTGACTCCGCTTCGCTCGAACGGACGCAAGAAGTGATGGCGCAGGTCGAGAAGATTGCGCGCGGCGCAGGACACGACAAGCAATCCACGGAAGATCACGCCGCACATGGCGAAGGCGAACATTCCGGCGGCGGTATCCCCGGCGTCGCGCATACCATTACGATCTCTGGCCAATCGATCGTGCAGAACGCCATCGGCTCGAACTATGGCACGGTTTACGTCGTGCTCGAAGAGTTTCACCATCGCCATGGTGAAGGAATGAGTGCCGACGAAATCGCTACCAAACTGCGCGCCATTTGCTATCAGGAAGTTCAGGAAGCCCAGGTCGCGGTCTTCGGTGCTCCGGCGGTCGATGGCCTGGGAAGCGCTGGCGGTTTCAAAGTGATGGTCCGCGATCGCGCCGCGCTAGGCCTGGACGCTTTACAAGAAGCGGCCGACACGCTGGCGGAAGGTGGCAACCAGCAACCCGGCCTCGTTGGCTTGTTTAGCGCGTTCCGCGCACAGACGCCGCAGATGTACGTCAATATCGATCGCGAGCGCTGTAAGGCGATGGGCGTGCCGCTGAGCGAAGTCAATCTGACACTGCAGCTCTACTTGGGTGGCTTCTACACCAATGATTTTAACCAGTTCGGCCGTACGTGGCAGGTAAACCTGCAAGGCGATCCGCGCTTTCGCCTCTCTCCAGAGCAAGTTCAGAAATTGAAGGTTCGCAATCTGACCGGAGAGATGGTGCCCTTGGGCAGCGTTAGCTCGGTGAGCGAGGTGGGCGGGCC
>JBGSHH010000342.1:0-16315 GCA_041752355.1 Pirellulaceae bacterium
CCGGCGGCCGCCAGAACTTTCTGCAAGCGCTCGCCTGAAGAATCGGCCGTGGTGGTCGCGGCACGATTGCGAGTCGGTTTAGGGCGGGAACGCATGGCAAGCCAATCGGAATATTAGGGCGAGTCGAAACGCCTTAATATAGTCCGCTCATGGATTTGCCAGTAGGGGCCGCGAGAGGCACGTTTCGACGACAAATCGCAGCCACGAATACGCGTCGAATAGCTGACGAGCCGCAGCTGATCCGGGTCGGTTCGCCTACCACCCTGCCTGCGCTGGTGCCGAGCGTCCATGCTTCATTGGATAGCGCTGGGAATCGCTGGGCGTGGTGCTGTAATCGCGCGGGCGAGTGCCTAGCGCTTCGGGACCGGCGTTGGTGTCGGGATACGGATCGTGAACGATCGCGTTGTATCTTTGGTAGTCAGTCGGGCCGGGCGACCACCAGTTGGGCCGTTCCAGATTGCGGCAGCCGGCTGTCAAAATGACGGACAGAAGCAGTAGCCCCAGCGGCCAGCGCGAAAAACTCAAGACGTTCATGGGCCTACTCCGTTGGCTGGTTCCCGAATCGCTCCGCCGCCGGTCACAACCAGGCGGCAGTAGGGGTGGCGAATTATAGGAGTCCACCCTGCTCCTTCCCAGGCGAGTTCCGCTGGGAAAATCCATTGTGGGTGCTATCGTCCATATCGCTAGCAGGTGTGACTGTACCCGCCTTGGCGCGGAATTTTCGGATTTTGCGGTTGGTGGTGTAACTATGGCGCAAAGTTTGCGGTACATCCCACGCCTCGCCACGATTCGCGGAAAGCAGGGTCCTACGACGGGCCAGGGCGGGTTTTCGGAGGCGGGGAACTTTTTTCCAACTTCCGGAATGAAATTTTTGCAAATGGACCAAACGTGTCCAAACCGTCGCGATAACTGGAGTGTCAGGCGAGCGAAGGAATGTGACCCACACGCCGCCACTTATCACTCACTCAATCGTGCGAAAGGATTCCCTCTCATGCTTACCAAATACTACGTCGAATCGGGACCGAACTTCAAGTTTATCGTGCTCGCGACCGACGAGATGGACGCCATGTACAAAGCCCTCACGCTAAAGTACGAGGAAGAAGAGAAGCTCAACCTGGCCGACTTGGTCATCGTCAACCAGCGCGGCTTCGTTTGGGATCGTCCCGATCACGAACTCTACGGCGACGAGTTCGCGCTGCCCACTCGCCTGGTCCTCGGCATGCCGGAAGAAGCATAGACGTATCGAGGGAGGATGTTCAGCGGAAGTCTCGCGACTTGATCGCCACATCTCCCAAGCACCGGGAAAGATCTTCCAAGCGATTCACCACCACATGAATCACCTGCTCTTTCCGTTCTAATTTGCCATGAGCAATCCAAGCGGCGCTACGTCGAGCGATGAGATAAAACTGCTCCCAAATGGTTTGACGTAGCACGAGATTGGCGATGCCCGTTTCGTCTTCCAAGGTGACAAACGTAATGCCTTTGGCCGTGCCGGGGCGCTGGCGCAGAATCACCAACCCCGCCACGCGAATGTGTTGACCGTGCCGCGCCGTCGACAAATCAGCGGCGGAAGTGACGCGCAGCTTGTTTAACTGATCGCGGTAAAAGCTCAGGGGGTGCGCTTTCAGCGACAAGCCCGTGGTGCGATAATCGGCCAGCACATCCTCCGCAGGCGCAAGTTGCGGCAACGGCACCACAGGCTCATCCGCTTGATCGAGTTGTTGAAACAGCCCGCGCGCTAGATCGTTTTTATCTTGTGCCAGCGCTTCCCACAGCATCGCGCGACGATCGCGGGCCAGCGATGCGAAGGCGTCGGCATCGGTAAGCTTCGTCAGCACACCACGTCCCAGTTTGGTCCGCGTCCCAAATTCCGTCAGCGATCGATAAGGCCCACCTCGCCTTCGCTCCTCGACCATTGTTTGTGCATCCCGCGCGGACAAACCCACTAACAAACGCAAGCCTAGACGACGAGCATAAGCTCTTTCTCCCTCTCCCCGCGGGAGAGGGCCGGGGTGAGGGTCTTGCTCACGATGGATTTCCAAATCCGCCCCTTTCCTGGTGCGGCTCGCGGACTCGCCACACCCTACCCTTTCCAACGTGCAATCCCAATCGCTGTGATTCACATCGATAGGCAACACTTCCACATGATGTTCCCGGGCGTCGCGCACCAGTTGCGCCGCCGCATAGAACCCCATCGGCTGGCTGTTGATAATCGCCGCGCAAAAGGCCGCTGGGTAATAACACTTCAGCCAGGCCGAGACATAGACCAGCAAGGCGAAACTGGCGGCGTGCGATTCGGGAAAACCATATTCCCCAAAGCCGCGAATCTGCGTGAAAACATTCTCGGCGAATTGCTGCGATAGTCCGCGCTCCAGCATCCCTTTGAGCAGCTTTTCACGAAACTGATCGATAATGCCCGGACGTCGCCAGGCGGCCATGGCGCGGCGCAGTTGATCGGCTTCGCCCGGGGTGAAGCCGGCGGCCACAACGGCCAATCGCATCGCCTGTTCTTGAAAGATCGGCACGCCCATTGTTTTGCGAAGCACGTCGGCGATCTCGGGCGTGGGATAGTCCGGCAGCGCTTCGTCGCCTGCGCGACGGCGCAAGTAGGGATGCACCATCTGGCCTTGAATGGGTCCGGGACGGACGATGGCGACTTCGATCACCAGATCGTAATAGCAACGCGGCTTCAGTCGCGGCAACATGCTCATCTGCGCGCGGCTCTCGATTTGAAACACGCCCATCGTATCGGCCCGGCAGATCATGTCGTAGACACGATCATCCGCCTGCGGAATGTTGGCCAGCGTCAGTTCGGGGCCGTAGTGCTGCTTCACCAGCGCGAAGCATTTACGAATCGCCGTGAGCATCCCTAGCGCCAGTACATCGACCTTGAGAATGCCCAGTTCATCTAGATCGTCCTTATCCCACTCGATCACCGTGCGATCCGCCATGGCGGCGTTTTCGATCGGTGTCAGTTCGCACAGCGGCCCTTGTGTCATGACCATGCCGCCAACATGCTGCGATAGATGCCGCGGAAAACCGATCAACTCCGGCACCACATACAACAATCGCTGGCCGACATCCGAGTGGGGATCGATGCCGACTTGCTGCGCGTGTTCGGCAAGTCGCGATTCGTACGTATAGCCTTCCACTTGCTTGGCGAGCGCATCGACTTGCGGCAGCGGCAAACCGAGCGCCTTGCCGGCATCGCGAATGGCGGACCGACTGCGATAGGTAATCACCACGGCGGTGAGTCCGGCGCGCTCGCGGCCGTACTTGTCGTAGAGATATTGCAGCACTTCCTCGCGGCGTTCGTGCTCAAAATCGACATCGATATCGGGCGCTTCGTTACGCTCTTTGCTGACGAAACGCTCGAACAGCACATCGGTTTGACTAGGATCGACCGACGTAATCCCCAGACAATAGCAAACCGCCGAGTTCGCCGCCGATCCGCGCCCTTGGCAGAGAATATCGCGACTGCGGGCGAAGCGCACTAAATCCCAGACAGTCAGAAAATAAGCTTCGTAGCGCAACTCGCCAATGAGTTGCAGTTCATGTTCGATCAGCCTGCGAACTTTGTCCGGCACGCCATGCGGATAGCGCTGCGCCGCGCCGAGCCACGTTTGCAGCGTGAGATGTTCCAGCGGCGTTTGCCCAGGTGGCGCGAGTTCCTCGGGATATTCATAACGGAGTTCAGCGAGCGAGAACGAACAGCGGTCGGCGATTTCCAGCGTCCGCGCGAGTGCGTCGGGCGAGGCGGCGAACTTCGCGGCGATGCGCTCCAGCGGCTGCAGATGACGTTCGGCGTTGGGGAAGAGCAATTCGCCTGCCTCGGCGACCGTGGTGCCATGCCCAATCGCGACTAACACATCGTGCAATACTTTTCGCGCCGGGAGGTGATAATGCACATCGCCAGCCGCCACCAGTGGCACGCGCGATTGTTGGGCGAGCGCCAGCGCCTCCTGCACCAACCGCTCGTCGTTTGCACCACGATGCAGTTCGGCGAGCAAGTAACAGCGATCGCCGAAGAGTTCGCGGTAGCTTGCCAGGCGTGATTGCGAATCCTCCGTAGGGTGTGCGCAGCACACCGGCGATGCTTGTTGGTGTGCTACGCACACCCTACAAGAAGCAACCACGCCCACCAATAACCCGGCGTGATGCGCGGCGAGGTCGGCGAAGGTGAGTTCGCATTGGCCTTTGGGAGCGCGGCGGCGACCGACGGTAATCAAGCGGCAAAGCCGTCCATACGAAGTGCGATCGGTCGCCCAGACGACCGCCGGCAAAGCATCGGTAAACGTGAGTTCCGCGCCGATGAGGAGTTTCAGGCCCAAATCTTGAGCGGCGATATGCGCGCGCACGACGCCCGCCAGCGAACTGCGATCGGTGATGGCTAGCGCGGAGTAGCCCAGCAACTTGGCTTGCGCGACCAGTTCCTCGGCATGCGAAGCCCCTTCGAGAAAGGAAAAATTCGTTTTGCAATGTAGTTCAGCGTAGTGCATAAATTGTCAACCAAACTCCCCGTGCAGAAACCATCGCCCGCGGCGAAGATCGCGAAACAACCAAAACCAATGCCCCGCTTCCGTCGCCACGCGGTAGTAATCGCGACGCACACTGGCCCCTCGCCACCAAGCGGTTTCGATTCGCTCCGGACCAAGGCAACGCGCGACGCGCTCGGACTGACCGCGATAAGTAAAACTCGCCGGCGGACCATCCGGCGCGAGCGCCACCACCGACAATGCCAGTGGCGGATCGTGCAGCACGAGCGGCCGCGTCAATGCTTTAGCCTCTTGTGAATACACGGCAGGGGACGATTTGATCGGCCGCGCAGTCCGCTGGCGATTGGAAATCTTCCCCGTGGGTTCACGAGGGGCCAGGTATTCAGGGGCGAAAGAAATCGAACGCCAGGCACGCTCGGGAACGGCATCGGTGGTGAGTTGCGGGCGTAACACCTGCTCGCGCCCCAAGCGACTGCTCAAACGATTGATCAAGCGGGCGAGTTCCTCCGAATGATTCTCCAGCGCGGCCGCGAACAATTCGCGCTGCCGATGCGCCAACTTCGCGGTGGTCACGGCGGCCAAACCCACACGCCCCACCGCGCCGCGCAAGTCGAGCCACTCGCTTTGCAAATGCAGCAGTTCGATAAAATGTCGCGCGTCGGCAGTGGGACGAAACAGATCGATCTCCAGCAGGCGGGGCGGACGATCGGCCACATCCAACCGGCAAGCCAACTGCACCGCGCCTTGATCGCGCGCGCGCAATGCCTCGCCGACGCGCTGCGCCAGTTGCTCCAAAATCATGTTCAGCGCCGCGCGATCGGCAGTGGGATATTCCAGCAACCACTCGGCGCGAAACTCCGGCGCGGGACGCACAGGCGTGATGAGTTCGTCTTCCAGACCGAGCGCGCGATCGAGTTGTCGCAACAGCAGCGGACCAAACCGCGCCGCTAGCGCCGCGCGCGGCAAGGCTGGTAGTTGGTCGATCCGTTCCAGACCTAATTCGCGCAATGTTAGTAACATCTCTGGTGGCAAGCGGAGCGCGGCGAGCGGCGCATGGGGATAGGTTCCCGCCCAGGCCGCGCCGACGGTCTCACCGACCGCAGCGCGGACTTCATACCCGCGCGCGGTGATGTCGGCACATACGGCTGTTACTAAATGTTCCTCGCCACCAAACAGCGGGCCAATGCTGGTGATGTCCAGCAGCAAACGATCCGGTTCGTGAAAACCAACCAAAGGGCTATAGCGCTCACAAGCCAGGGCGATGTCTAAAACCTCTGCCCTGTCCGCTACACCTTCACGCACGAGCCACAGACAAAGGATGCGTTTCATGGTTGGGAGCCACTGCGAGCGCGTGAGTCAGATCGTTCCACTGAATGGTGAGAGCGGGCGCAGTGGTCGGTCCCCGCGCACGCAACAGTTCCAATCGCCAGCGACGATGTTCCGAACCGGGGAGCGGTTGCACCGCGAGCCGCCAATCGGCCCACGTCGGCTGACCGCGCACGCGACTGGGCCGCACGAACATCCCCAGCGCTTTGCCTGACTCCGCCGCCAGTTGAAACCGCCGCGATGTGATGTCATCGACTTGCGCCAACTTCGCCCAGACCACCGCCACCGCTGGCGAACGCAGCGCTTGATCGATCGCCCAGCGCTCGGCAGCGACATCGGGCGCACAAACGATCAACACGCGTTGCAAATCAAAACCCAGTTCCGCTAGTGCAGGCGGGTAGATCAGCGGGCGTTGTTGACAAATCACCAGCACGCCACCGCGCTGATACGCCTGACGCGCCGTGAGCAGCGCGAGCAAACCGGCCCCACTCCCCTGCCCCGGCGAAAGCCACTCCACAACCGCGCCGCGCCGCCAGCCTTGCTCCGGCAAGAGAGCGTCGAGCGCGGGACAGGTGGTGCCCACACGTGTGTCGTCGGTGGGTGGCTTGGCACCCTCCAAACGTCGCACCTGTTGCTGGAGCTGCTCCAGCAATTCGCGGGTATCGGTAAGGGTGTGAGGCGTTTGCATAGCGGCACGTCATGTGTTCGTTTGAACACTGTACAGACGTATCGTCATGAATGCAAGCGCGACTGGAGAAAAAGTAAGCCGGTTCGCCAAACCCTCGGGCAGCGTCGAATTACACGCCGCCGAGCTTCTTCCGCAAGGCGGGAATAATCACCGGCGGCACGAAGCGGGCCAGCATTTCGTCGTCGGCCAGCGGCGCCACTTGCTTGATTAGCGAACTGCTGACGTGCGAGAACGATTCATCGGCCATAAGAAACACCGTCTCGATGCCGGGATCGAGTTTGTGATTGGCCATCATCATGGTGAACTCGGCCGCAATATCCGTAAGCGGGCGGACACCGCGAACCATTACCCGCGCGCCGCATTCGCGCACAAACTTCACCGCGAGGCCGGTGAAGACGCGGACCTCGACATTGTCGAACTGCCTGGTCGCCGCGGTCACCAATTCGCGACGCTCCTCCGGCGAGAAGAGCGACGATTTTTCCACATTGATACCAACACCAACAATCAACTTGTCGACCAAGCGACAACTACGCTCGATGACATTCACATGCCCCAGCGTGATTGGATCGAACGAACCGGTGTAGACCGCGATGCGTGGTTGACCGTGATTCATGCCACTTCACTCCCCCGCGCCATGATTTCCGGCTTGGCGAGATAACGCATCGAGAGACCATACACAATCACCTTGATCAGCGGCCAACCGACGCCGATGACGATGCCGACATACATCGATGCCCGCATCACCGTCACCATCGTATCTCCCATGGCGGGATTGCCGGGGGCATCGCGACCGATGCGCTGCGCAAACTCTTCCACCACGGGGAGCAGTTGCAACTGCACAAAGATGTAGAACACCGTTCGCAGCAATTCAAACACGATCAGCGCCATGAAGGTGTAGAACAACCACGTCGGCGCGCCAGGACGGGTGCGCAACAATTGAATGCCGCCCCACAATAGCGCGCTACCAAGCACTAACACACCCACCATTAAAACCACGTTAGGAACAATATAACGCTGGCTGACCGCGTTAATCTGCGCGTTCATGTCCGCCTGGGCTTTTTCGATGGAGTTGGCGTTAGGCCCTGGTTGTAACGCCCCTTGCATCATGGGATTGATGAACAAGCCCACGCTGCCCGCGCAGCCACCCAACAGCCCCATGGCTCCCAACACAATCGACAGCACGCCGATCGCCGTCACTCCGCCAGGACGCGTTGGTGCCGGCGGCACGAAGGACGGAGCGGACGATTTATAGGGATTGTCGGTAAACGGGTTGTCGCCCATGGTGCCTGACCTTAAAACAAAACCGCTAAGTCTTCGGCGGCGGAACTTGAGATTGCGTATAGGGATTGAATGAAGCATCAATCTGATCGGCAGACGTCCCCTGCTCCCCCATCGCGAACGCCTGTTTCACCGAGCTATCGAGATAGACAATCAACCCATAGACCAACAAACCCACCGCCGTCGGCGCGCAGTAGCAAGTAAAAATGGACGAGAGACTGGAGATTTGCGCGATGATGCCCAGCGTACGACTACGAAACTAGAAACCACGAATGCCGCCGTATATCAGCAGAATGCCGGAGACCAATGCGACTAAGCCAATGCCGCCATAGACTGCTCCAAACAACCACGGCAGCCATTCAGGCGGCGGCTGACCACCTGCCTGCCCTTGGCGAAACTGCGGATCGTTACCGATCATCACCCCCATGAACACCCCTGTGCCAGCCAGCACCAGGCCCATCAAAAGCTGCAGCGCCCCTTGCACGATCATCAAGATCGCCACCACGCGCACATGTCCTACCATGCCGCGCACGACGCCACTTGGCGCGCCAGTCGGCGAGTAAGGTTGATCGGCAAATTTAGAAAGCGGCGTGGGCGATTCGTAGGGATTGTCCATGCAATAGTCCTTTGCGGGGAAGTATAACACAGTCCCATGCGCAAAAAATGAGCCTGAGTAGCTTTCCCGTGGGACGAACGCCACGGGACGAACACCCCCAAAACTCAGCGCCCCAACAACCCGGCAATCAGACGATCGATATCCGATTCATCGGTGTAGACATGCGGCGCGATGCGGAGCCAACCATGCCGCACGCTGAGAATCACATCGCGATCCCAGAGTCGCTTGCGCACCGCGGCGGCGTCCTCGCCCGGCATTTCGAAAGAGACGATATTCGAGGCATGTTCGCGCGGCTGACGCTGGCTGACGATCGTCGCGCCTGCCGCCGCCAATCGTTCGCAGGCGAGCGACGTAATATCGAGCATCCGCTCGGCCAAGCGATCGCTCGTCGGTCCCGCGCCATACTCCAACAGCAGATCCAAACTTGCCCCTAGTCCGATCATGCCTGGCATGTTCTGCGACCCCCCTTCGTAACGCTGCGCCGCAGGCTTGGGTTCCCAGCGCGATTGGCTGTAATCCACCGCCTTGGGCACGCTATGCCAACCGACATTCAGCGGCGCGAGCAAATTCAAATGCTCCTGTCGCAGATAAAAGATGCCCGCCCCTTCCGGACCGAGCAGCCATTTATGACCATCGGCGGCGAGAAAATCGACAGGCACCTCTCGCACATCGAGCGGGAAAATCCCCAAGCCTTGTATCGCGTCGAGAAACACCAGCACGCCGCGCTGGTGCGCCCGCGCGACCAGTTCCGCCACGTCGATGCGCCAAGCGGTGGCATAACCGACCCAACTCACCGAAATAATCTTGGTCCGACTGTCGATCGCGGCGATCAAATCGTCGAGCGACAATTCCACGCCGCGCGGCTGAATTTGCCGCACTTCCACGCCGCGCCGCGCCAAATTCAGCCACGGGAACAAGTTCGAGGGAAACTCATTGGCCGGCACGATCACATTGTCGCCCGCCAGCCAGGGAAAGCCTTCGGCGACAAAATTGATGCCTGCGGTGGTGTTGGCCACCAAGGCGATTTCGTCGACGGTGCTATTTATCAGCCGTGCCGCCGACTGGCGAACCTCTTCCACGCGTCGCGCCCAGGTGGGCCAGGCGGTGTCGCCTTCGTGGCACGCTTGTAGGGCATATTGGCTGATCGCGTCGGCGGTTGGCTGGGGAAGTGGGGCCACCGCCGCATGATCGAAGTAGGCGAAGCGCGTGGAGACGGGCATGGCGGCGCGAAAATCAGACCAAGGACGGTTCATCGGTCACCTTCCAAAAGGGGAGAACGAAGTCGCGACCCGCCACGTAAACACCCGTACAGGCAGTCGCGTTTGAGGCGGGCAAATGCTATTTTGCCGGACTTTCCGGAACAATCGCAACTAAAATCGACCGCCCGGCCAGGAATCTTTGCACCCGACGCGTCGCAGGGTGACATCGAGATTGCTTGAATTATACTAAGGCCGGTACGGAAAGCCGACGCAGCAGGCTCGCCGCGCCCCATTGAGGAATGCACCGAATGCCGAAGGCGTTATGTATTACAGGAATGGTTGTCGCCATTCTTGTGTTGATTCTGTTTCTAGCAGACCTGCTTGCGCCTGGTTCGCTGGCCCCATTCAAGAAGGCCAGCATGATGATGGACATCGTCTTCGTCGTGTGCGCCGCCGCGCTCGGTTATATGAGTTGGTCGACGCTGAAAGAGCAGTCGTAGACCTGGGGGAGGCGAATCCTTTTTTGCCGCAGAGGGCTTCGGTTACGCCACCAAACTCCAGCGGGCAGCAGTCGGTTGGCTGGCAAATTCGCGCAACGTACCAATTTGCAAATGGCCCGCTTGGCGCAAATCGGCCGCTCTGATCAGCGCCCCCTGATTGCCCGCCAACTCGACGCAGGCTGATCGATCAACGGCGCGACATCGATCAACCAATGCGCGGTTTCACGTTCGCGAAGCGCGTCGAGCATGGCCCGCTTGGCTGCCCCCTCGCCTGATTCCAACCACCAGCCAGCGCGTCGCGGCAACAAAGTCGCTGGCGGCGCTTGCCAAACGTCGCACGTTACGCACGGCTCTTCGCTGCGCAGCGCGGTAATACCGGTTTTGCTGAGTAGATCGACATGTTCGCCCAATGCCACTTGCCGCAAGGCCAAGGTGGAAACCGGCAAGCCCACAGCACGAGCAGTCCCGAACCGACGCGCCAACTCGCGGGCGAAACGTTGACGACCGCAGCCCCGCCCCGCCCACGTGGCGTCCGCCAGCACAGCCAGTTCATGCGTCGTGTTCGCTGCCAGAATGGCGTCCGTGGCGGCGGAGTAATGTGGATCGGCCACGGCGAACGAGGCTGGCAAGTTGAGATCATCGAGCAAGGCGAGCAACTGCGTGGTGAGGTTCGCGAGCGTTTGTTGCCGCTGCTGAGAATGCGGCTGTTGAACCAGTTCGAGATCGATGGAAATGACTAACCGCCCGCCTGCCTGCTGTGCCATCGTTCGCCTCCCTTGCGCTTCCCTCTGCACCCCTGCCGCCTGGTACTATCTTCATCGACGCTCGCGAGCAGTGGTCTGAAAACATCGCGATAAGTTGCAGAAGAAGTGTGTTGTGCGGCCTAGCGCGAGCAGCATCACGTCGCCAAAACATATTACAAAGTCATACATACATGCGACGCAAATATCGTCAACGTGCGCGTAAGGTGTGCAGCGAATTCCGCTAAGTGGCTGGCATCTATCGCCGGGTAACCGCGAATTCGCCGCACAAAACCCATCCTTTTGGGAGTCGTGAGGCCCTGGATACGGGCAACCGTCTCGATAACTTAGTTGACGGCCGACCGTCCTGCCGAGTACAAAGAGACTTCTCCTCTCCTTTGGGTACCGCGGGAGTCCCCGCCATGACTCGCATGACGACTCAGCTTCGCTCTCGACGCGGTTTCACGCTGGTGGAACTGCTGGTGGTGATCGCCATCATTGGCATTCTCGTCGCGCTGCTGTTGCCTGCCGTGCAATCGGCGCGGGAAGCGGCTCGTCGCATTCAGTGCGCCAATAACGTCAAGCAAGTGACGCTGGCGCTGCACAATTACGAAAGTGGCCAGAAAACACTCCCCTTTGGTGTCAGCTGGTCGCAAAACACCGGCACCTGGGCGTCGTTCATTTTGCCCCAGCTAGAGCTGCAAAATCACTACAACCTGTTCGATTTCAAGCAGTCGATGGAGCATGCCAACAACAAGATCGCGGTGGAAACCGTGGTCGCGGCTTATATCTGTCCTAGCGATGGCAAGGCGAGCGAAGCGATCATGGGACACCGCTGCACGTGCTGTGGTTCCAGTCCGCTACGTTCCATGGTCTTGTGGTATGCGGCCTCGATGGGGCCCACCGCGCCGGACAGTTGCCCCTTCTGTCCCGATGGCCCCGGCAGTTATTGTTGCCAAGGTGCTAACTATGGCTCCAATCCGCCGGGTGCCTTTGTCGGCTTATTCGGCCGTTCGGAAGTGAGCATTCCCTTTAGCGACATCAAAGATGGACTCTCCAATACGTTGATGCTGGGCGAGACGCTGCCTAAACATTGCTTCCACAACTCCGCCTTTGGACGCAACTTCCCGATCGCCGGCACGCAAATCCCCATGAACATCATGGAAGGTCAAGAAGGTCAGCCTGATAGCTGGAGCCAGAGCGACTTGCACAGCAAGAATGTGCATAACCGCGTTTGCGGCTTTAAGAGCCAGCATGCGGGCGGCGCGATGTTTAGCTTGGGCGATGGCAGCGTGCGATTCTTACACGACACGATCGATTATCGGCTTTACAACGCACTTGGGACGCGCTCCGGCGCCGAGGTGGTTTCGCTGCCGTAGGTCCTCGTGGGGTAGGCGTCCTCGCCTGTCGTTTCTGGACTCGGAACGGGATCTGCCACGACATAGTGCCTGACATCCCCGGGTGCTTTACACTGAGAGAGACTCAACTCTCACTCGCGTGTGAAGCCTATGACCGCTTGGACCCTGATATTCCGCAGTTTGTTCTTCTATCGGCGTTCCCATTTCGCGGTAGCGCTAGGCGTGGCGGCGGCCACCGCCGTGCTCACCGGTGCGCTACTTGTCGGGGATTCCGTACGGAGCAGCTTGCGCCATCTCACGCTGGATCGCCTGGGGCAAATCGATGAAGTGCTGGTGACCGATCGGTTCTTTCGCGCGCAGTTGGCCGACGAGTTGTCGCAATCCAAAGCGTTTCAGGAGCACTATCGCGCGCTCGCTCCGGCGGTGCTATTTCCCAGCGTGACCTTGGAAACCAGGTCCGACAAACAAACACATCGCGCCGCCAATGTTCTGGCGCTCGGCTGCGACGAACGCTTTTGGAAACTCGGCAGCGTCATGCCGGACAAAATTCCAGGCACCGATGAGATCGTCCTGAACGCTCCCCTAGCCGCCGCCTTGCAGGCGCAAGTCGGCGATGAAATCATTCTGCGGTTGCCTTCGGTCAATCAAGTGCCGGCCGATAGTCCGCTAGGGCGGAAGAACGATCGCATTCAAAGTGTGACGGGGCTCAAGGTGGTGGCGATTGTGCCGGCAGAAAGCCTGGGGCGCTTTGCGCTGCGTCCCAGTCAAGCCGAACCGTGGAATGCTTACGTCGCCCCAAGCACGTTGCAGTCCGCGCTCCAGCAAGACGACAAAGTCAACATGCTGCTCATCGCAGGCAATGATCCCCACACTCCGCCGGGCGACAAAGCCAGTGCAGCCCTCGCGAGCGCCTTGGCACCCACGCTGGAGGATTTTGGCCTGCGCATCGATCGCATTCGACGCACGTTCACTCCCAAAGAAAGCAATGAGGAGCAGCTTGTCTATGACTATTATCATGTCTCGACCGATCGCATGATCTTTTCGCCTGAGTCAAGCGCCGTCATCAGCAAGGCACTCGCCGAGTATCACCCGCAACCCTTACTCACCTATCTCGCCAATACGATCGCCAAGCAAGGCGAGAAGGAAGGGGTGCCGTATTCGACGATCACCGCGATTGATTCGGTGCCGGTGATCGGGCCACTTCTGAATGACGCCGCTGCACCGATCCAATTGGCCGATGACGAAATCGCGTTAAACAGTTGGACCGCCGAGGATCTGAAAGTAAACCTGGGCGATTCCATTCGTATCGCCTATTTTTCACCGGAAACCACGCACGGTCAGGCGATCGAGACGAGCGCGACGTTCAAACTCAAGTTCATCGCGCCCCTGACCGAACCCGCGGCAGGCTTCAATCGTGATCGACCGGCTATTTATCATGCGCCGCCGACGCTAGTGAACGATCCCGACCTGACGCCGATTGTGGAAGGGATCACCGATCAAGACTCCATCGCCAAATGGGATCCGCCGTTTCCGTTCGACCGAAAGCGCGTTCGCATCGTGGAGGACGATAACTATTGGCAAAATCATCGCACCACACCCAAGGCCTTTCTGTCGCTCGCGGCGGGGCAAAAGCTGTGGGGAAGTCGCTTTGGCAACGTGACTTCCTTTCGCATCCCCGCCACCGCCGATATCAACGAAGAGCTACTGCGAAACAAACTCCTCACCGCACTCCGCGCCGATAAAGCCGAACTGGGCTTCACGCTGCTGCCGGTGAAGCAACAAGGCCTGGACGCATCCAACGGGAGCACGCCGTTTGACGTGCTATTTTTGTTCCTGAGCTTCTTCATCATTGCTAGCGCGCTGATGCTGGTGGCGGTATTGTTCAAGCTCGGTGTGCAACAGCGTGTCACTGAAGTCGGCACGCTACTCGCCATGGGCTGGCGCGGCTCGCAAGCGACCTGGTCGCTGCTGCGCGAAGGGCTGTGCGTCTCGCTGATCGGCGCGGCACTGGGTGTCGTGCTTGGTATTGGTTATGCCTGGCTGATGTTGGCAGGCTTGCGCACCTGGTGGGTGGGGGCGATTACGACACCGTTCTTGCAGTTCGATTGGACGACGCGCAGTCTGTTGATCGGTTTTATCAGCGGCGTGATTGTATCGCTCCTCACGATCTATCTTAGCTTGCGACAACTCCGTTCCCTCAGCACGCGACAACTACTGGCGGGGCAACTCGTCAACGACAAAGCGCTGAAGTCGCGATCCAGACTCTGGAACATCGTGGCCCTCGCGCTGGTCTTTGTCGCAGTGGGCCTGGCGGGGTTGGCGACGACGCTGGGGGGCGAAGCGCAAGCCGGCGCGTTTGTGGGGGGTGGTGCGGCGGTGTTAACGGCGCTACTCTTGGCTGCGTGGAATTACCTGCGCGTGCCGCGACGCGCGACACTGGCGAGCGCGGGCAAATTGTCGCTGGGACGTTTGGCGATCGGCGCGGCGCAGCGTAATCCCAGTCGCAGCACGCTCACCATGGGACTGGTGGCCGCCGCCAGCTTCCTGATCATCGCGATGAGTTCCTTCCGTCTCGATCCCAGCAAGTCCGGAGCTGGCGGATTCGATTTAGTCGCCACCACGAGCCAGCCGATCTTTGTCGATCTCAATGACGCCACCGTGCGCGATGATCTCTTTCACGACAACGCGCAGAAACTAAAGGAAGCGACGATTCTCGGCCTGCGCTATCGTGCCGGCGATGACGCGAGTTGCAATAACCTCTATCAAGCCGCGCAGCCGCGCGTGATTGGCATCACGCCGGCGCTAATCAAACACTACGACGGCGAACACACTACTCCGTTCGAATTCGCCGCCAGTAGCGCGCAATCTCCGGAACAGAAGCACAATCCCTGGCGAGTGCTGAGCGGTCCGCCAACGCCTTCAGGCGACGCCATTCCTGTGGTCCTCGACAAGAACACCGCCATGTATAGCCTGCATCTCTACCGAGGGATTGGTGAGGAGTTTGACGTCACGTATGAAGATCATACAAAACTCACTTTCCGCGTCGTGGGCTTGCTCTCCAATAGCATCCTGCAAGGTAGTTTGGCGATGAGCGAAGCAGATTTTGTAAAGTACTTCCCAGCCATCAGTGGTTATCGGTACTTTCTCGTGCAAGGGCCGGCGGCGGAACTCGACGAAATCAACAGTGTCATGTCGGAGCGCCTGAATGAGGAAGGCTTTGCCGCGCAATCGACCGTCAAACTTCTCACGGCGCTCTTGGCGGTGCAGAATACCTATCTCAGCACGTTTCAAAGTCTAGGCGCGCTGGGACTACTGCTCGGCACGTTTGGTCTGGCGACCGTGCAACTGCGCAGCGTGATCGAGCGTCGCAGCGAACTGGCGCTCTTGCAAGCTGCCGGTTTCGCCCGTTCGCGCGTTGCGCAATTGGTGCTGATCGAAAGCGTCTGGCTGTTGCTCGGCGGATTAGGTGCCGGCGTATTGGCGGCGCTGGTCGCCGTGCTGCCGCATATCCTTCTGGGCGGTGCGCGGATTCGACTCGATGAACTCGCCATCATGCTCGGCATCGTGTTGGCAGTGGGCCTGGTAAGCAGCCTCATCGCCGTCCGCGCTACGATGAAGGCGGACATCATCGCCGCCTTACGTGGTGAGTAACTGCTGCCGACAATCGCGGCGGCAGCGCACGACGCACTATGCCGCCGCCTTCTTATCCGCTTCTTTCGCGATCGCCAGGCATTCCTTGATATCGGCGATCGGATCCTGCGGATTCTCTTCATATTCCAGCGAGAGCGCGCCGTCGTCCGGGAACTTCACCGCCCTCAGCGCCTTCATCACGGCCACGACATCCATTTGTCCCTTGCCGAGGATCGTTCCCTGGGCGTTGCCTTTGGGTGCATCGAAGTCTTTCAGATGCACGCCCCACAAGCGACCTTCCAAGAGCGTGATGACCTTGACCGGATCTTCGCCGGAGCGGATGTAATACGCATTCTAATTTGAAGTAGCGCTTTGAGCCTGTTGAAGGTAGGGTGCGGCGCAGACGGTTTTCATGAGATCGGCATCGAGAACGGCCTGTCGCCAGGCAGTCACGGCGGCTTCCTCCAGCGCTTCGTAATCCGCA
>JBGSHH010000343.1:0-11971 GCA_041752355.1 Pirellulaceae bacterium
GCAACCTTGCCGTGCGTATTGTGATGGACGATTTCAACGGCATTTGTCACAGCAGAAACGAACAAGTGCTGAAGTCGCGGTAGAATCAATGCGAGCCAGCGACTGTGTAACATACAAGCCGAATTGTAGCGCGTCACCAACTTAAATCGTGATTCCCCGCGGCAATTCCGCAGGCATTTAGCGGAGCGATGGGCGACCACGCTAGTGAATTGAAGCGAAGAAGGGCAATCATTGCGCCAATCTTGCATTTCCCATCTATCTTTACACCGGGTGGATGCCAAAAATAGAAAGGGTGAGAGGCAACTCGCGTGCTCGCCCGGAACAAGGCGGATGGCAGCAATGACCTGGCCGTGGTTTGTCATCGCGATCGCGGTGATACTGTGGATCTATTGGACGCTTTCGCGCGCGGATCGCGAACGGCGTGAGGGAGCGCTGCGCCGCTTCGGCGAAATGAAACTCGCACGCAATCCGCAGAACGTACATGATTTCGCGCTGGACTGCGGCGCGGAAGGCGCCGCGGATGTGGCCTATCGAGTGCGCAAGATTCTGTTGACCATCAGTCACTATGTACTTCGCGCCGACGTGCTCGAAGTCGATCCCACGCGTTTGCGTTCCCAGGATGAATTGGGGCAAGATCTGGCGTTCGATGTTGATTCTCTAGCGCTCGCGCGCTTGCCGTTGGAGATGGAACGCGAGTTCAAGGTACCGTTTACGAGCGAGGAATTCATCGACGCCCGCACGGTGGGGGACGTGGTGCGCATCGTGTCCCACAAGGTTCATCCACCCGATACGTCCCCGCCGACCTGAAGTGCTACCCCGCCGTTGCCATGCGTTGGCTCGTAGCTCACAATACATCCTGTGGACGCGAACGCCTGGAGAAGTGGGCCCCTATGAGCATGGTGGAAGAAGTAGCTGTCGCCCAAGGGCCGACCTTTTCGTTTCAGGCATCGACCTGGGATCGGGTGGTTTCCTCCCTGAAGACGCTTTTCTTTAGCGGCGTGTTGATCTGGCTGGCATTGATGGTGTTAGCTTTGATGGCGATGCCCAAGCGAGGGCCGCGAGCGATCGGGCGCGCGGCGCCCATCGTGGCCATCGTCACGTCGCCCTTCGCGCTGTTCCTGGCGGTGCGGCGTTTCACCACGCAGTTTCATACGCTGAGCTATGGCAACGACGCGATCGAATTGAAGAGCCTGTGGCGCAATGTGCGGATCGATGCGCTGCAAGTAGATGGCTTGATCGGGGCAAGTGGTGTGAAGTACTCGGCGGGCGAGATGGTGATTTGGCGCTCGCTGGTGTTGGTGGTGGAAGGCCGTGCGTATACGGTGTCGTTCGACAAAGACAGCAACGCGCTTTGCTACGAAGAACTGCGCGAGATTTGCGTTCACGCCTGGGGATTGCCGCATGGCGGTTCGCTCGCCCCGCCGGTAGCGGGCCCGGAACTGAGCATGGATGAATACACGCTCGCGCTGGCCCATCTACGGAAGCACTTTTTGCGACTAACGCAAAAGTCGCTTGTCACCGGCTTGCTCATGACCGGCGGCAGCGCGGCAGTGATTGGTGTGATGTTGTCAAATCTCAATGCCGGTCGTCTCAATATGCGGATCATGTTTTGGATCGGCGTGATGGGACTCGTCGGTTTAGTACTAACGATTCACGCGCTCAAGCAACTCCTCGTCGCCTGGAAGATTCGGGAAGTACAACGACGTTTGGTGGAGGCGGAGTAGCGCAGGCAGTCGGCTGGTTTTGCCCTGCGCCATCGCGTATGCTTCGCGATAGGTAAATCCATTCCTTTCCCAGGTCAGTCACCATGCCTACTCTCCCCGCCGCACAACTCGAAGCGTTTGCCGTGGATTTGCTCGAAGCCGCCGGCGCAACCGAAGCGGAGGCACAGCGCGTGGCGGAAAGCCTGCTCGACTCGAACTTGCGCGGCTACGAATCGCATGGCGTGATGCGAATTCCTTATTACGTCGATCAGATCGCCAAGCGCGAGATCGTCCCCGGCGTCGATTTGAGCGTCATCGACGAGTCGCCGAGCAAAGTCGTAGCCGATGGCAATTGGGGCTTCGGCCAGGTACAGGCGCAGCGTTTAACGCAACTCTTGATTGAGAAAGCGCGCGACACCGGCACCGCGATCGGCACGCTCAAACAATCGAGTCACGTCGGCCGATTGGGCGAATATGGGGAGATGTGTACGGCGGTAGGGCAGGTCGCGCTGCTGATGGCCAACACCCATGGTGTCGCGCGGCGCGTCGCGCCACCCGGCGGCATCGCGCCACGACTGGGCACCAATCCCTTCGCGATCGCCGTACCTTATGGGGATGAACCGCTGGTCCTCGATTTCAGCACCAGCGCCACCGCCGAAGGCAAGGTGCGAGTGAAGAAGATCTCGGGGCAAGCTTGTCCCGAAGGCTGGTTGCTTGATAACACGGGACAACCGACGACCGATCCCAATCTGTTGTATGGCAATCCGCCCGGCACGATCTTGCCGATGGGAGGCATGGCGCAAACGTACAAAGGTTTTGGGCTGGCGCTAATGATCGATATCTTCGCCGGGGCGATCTCCGGTGGGCGTACGGCGCGCGAGACGCCGCTGAATCCCAACGGCAATTGCCTGTTCATGATGGTGGTCGATCCTGAGCAATTCGGCGGTGCGCATCATTTCGCGGAAGAAGTATCGCAGCTTTGCGAGTTTGTGCGCGGTTGTCCGCGCGCTGCCGGCGTCGAGGAGATTCTGCTCCCCGGCGATCCCGAGCGCCGCATTATGGCAAGAAACTCCGAAAACGGGATCACGCTCGACGCCGAAAACTGGGGCGCGCTCACGACGCTGGCGGGGAAGTTGGGTGTCTCGCCGCCAGAGTGAACCTTCTATGGGTTGTTAATATTGTTCTCCCTTTTCGCTGAGCATCATACCAGGGAGATTGTCGAACGTTTTGGCTGGAAAAATCATAGCGGGCACGGAAGCGATCTCGGGTCGAGGACTGTTGCCTTGATTGCCTCCCACTTTGTCCTGCAACGATTCGCCTTCGCGTAGGGTGACCATCGAAGGCGCATATCCGCCGCCGCCTGTTTGGTATTCCGTCTTCCAAAGCACATTGCCAGTGGCATCGGTGAGATTGATCTGAATCAGCGTGGCACCGGGGATCGATACGCTCTGTTTCTCGCGCGTGAGCATATTCTGGTACTCTTGTGTTCTGCCTGGCTGTTGCGAGGCGGAGCCGCTGATGCGAAACGGTCCGTTAGGATCGAGAATCCAGCCTCGTTCTTCAAAGACCTGTTTAATTCGTTCTTGCGATTGCGGGTCGGAATCGAAACCACCCTGGACGGCAACGCGCGAACCGGGTCCGACGAGGGGTTTGATCGGTTCGCTGCGCGCTGTTTTTAGCTTGGCGAGAAGTTTGTCGCTGGGGAACGCCGTGCGCGTGAGCGCTGTTTCGCCTTTGCTTTGGCTCGAAAGCCAATACGTGCCTTCTGGCGAACGGCGCATCTGCGATGTTCCCTTGACGCGCCACACTGGCGCACCGTTGTTGGCATCCAATACCACCCCCGTTCCCAATGCCAAGAGATAGCGGTCATTGAGCCAGGTCAAAGGTCCGCTTACTGATGGGATGTCAAATTGAGTTCCTTCGCCATCGGGATCGGCCACATTACGCAAGGCCAGCTGCGAATAGCCATTGAGGTTCATCAAGGAAGCAGTACGCGCGCGATCAGGCGAGATGGCCAGCGCGGTGTTGTTCCAACGTTCACCAGCGCGCATATCCCCTTTCCACTCACCTGTCCGTACGTCAAGCCAAGAGTATTTCCCTTGTGCTCGCAAATAGAGTTGCACGAATGACCGGTCGGGGGAAAAGTCGACAATGGCAATATCGCCTTCGAGTTTCCACTGGGCGGTGGCTTCCGGAAGTTTCCAAAGTACTAAACGGCCGTTCTCCATCAGCGTGAGGACGAGCGTTTTCTCGATGAAGTAAGCTTCCTTGAATAGATTGGCGTTGCGACCCGCGGAGTTCGCTGGGGTATTCTCGATCGCGCCACTTTGTCGCCAGGCGAAGACGTGCTTTTTGAGGGGAATGGAAAAGACCTCCAAGCGTTCGTAGGTGCCGCTGGAGGAATAGTGACTCCTTTTTCCAAATCCCGCAATCACGAGCGAGCCATCGGGGCTGATATCGATCGCGCGGGTGCCGGGGAGCATGTCGATATCGCCTTCAGCGCGTCCGGATACGACATCCACCGCGAACAATCGCGAATGCACGCGTTCGTTGCGAGGCAGCCAGGCGATTGTCTTAGCCGTCGTGGAAAAGATGGGAGCGTCGTATTGCCACGAATAGTTGCTATCCGTCGCCATGGGAAGCGAAACCACCTTCTTGCCGGTGACTTTGGCGGGGGGCTCCCAGGCGGGCAAGGTCCACTCCGTCA
Organism: Pirellulaceae bacterium; assembly: GCA_041752355.1. Classification (GTDB taxonomy): domain Bacteria; phylum Planctomycetota; class Planctomycetia; order Pirellulales; family Pirellulaceae; genus JAEZGD01. The sequence continues at coordinate 4,411 of JBGSHH010000343.1, forward strand.
TTTGGGCAGGCAAGCGCAACGCACGCGTGGTATCGACCTCGCCCACTTTTGCTTCGCCCCAGAGGCCGTCCAGCAGCTTGCCACCACCTTGAAAGACCGCCGCCAACTTCTCCAGTTCTTCTTTCGGCAAGCGCGCTTCGGCAAAGCCAGCGGAATTCGCGCGGGCAGCAATGCCTGCTACGCGGCGACTATCAAACACACGCGCCATACCTTTGAAGGCGTCGAGGCGAAAGAGCGTCTCACCTGTCGTTTGTTCGACGATGAACGCCCCATCAATCAAGTAGCACTTTATATCCGGCAGAAACTGAATTCGGCCCAGATTCTGGTAGTAGTGTGCGTCTTTGAATTCAGTCGCATTGATCTTCGCCGAGCCGAGCGTCTCTCCAGTGGCAGCGTCGATGCGATACAGCAGAGCGCCATCGACGGAATGTCCTGTCATTAAAACAATTTCACTGCCATCCGGCGAGAAGGATAGGGCCGCGTTGTAGGTGGAGTCGTTCGTCGTCAGCTTGGTTTCGCCGATCAGATTACCGGTTTCCACTTCATAACAACACAGAAACTTATCGATCAGCAGCGTGAAATATTTCCCGCCGGGACTTACCGCCAGCGATCCAGGCTCGATCTGCGGCGAACCAAAACGCTTCTTCTCGGGACTCTCGACTGCAAAGTCGGCGAGCACGCTGCCGTCTTCGAGATTCCAAATGCCCACCCGATTTTCCGACTTACCGGAGTGAGAGTGTACGACCGCGATGAATCGACTTGGGCCAGCGAACGCCAGCGTTTTTACGGTGCTGCGATCCTCAATGCCGATGGTGTGAATCGCTTTGCCTGTCTTGGTTTCAACGATGATGATGCCGGTATCGCCTCCCTTGGAGACGACCGTCGTCATTTGTTCGCCATCAGCGCTGAGCGCGGAAAGTTCTTGCGAATGATTGAGCTTGCCAGGGAATTTGCGACCGGAGCGTCCCGTGCGCCAATCGAAGATGCGAATCTCGGGATTGCGAAAGTCATCCGTAGCGGCGGCGAAGAAAGGACTGGGGCGTTCGGGAAAAACGAGCTTATCGACACGCGTCTTGAAATCGATATCGATTAAGCGGTCCGTTGCCGGAGTTTCTGCTGGTTCCACCGGATCCAACTTCATCGACCAAGCGACGCGTGGCTGAAAGGCTTCATCGCCTGAAAAGCCTTCTTGTAATCGGCCGGTCCCGGAGCGAATGGTACCAATCTTGCCGCCCTCATTACGCGGCGCGATGGGTCCACCAACCACTGCAGGGCGTTCCGCAGGTGAAGGTGTCGGAGATGGCGATGGTTTTGGAGAGGGTGTCGGCGAGGGGTTGGATTTGTTGATCGGAGATGGGGGTCTCGGTTGTTCCGGCGCGGGGAAGTTATCGATCACAATGGGTGGCGGTGGCGAGACTTGCGCAACAGGGCGACTAGCGAAACTCCAAACCGCAACCACCAAGAGCACCATCACAAGCGCGATGCCGCCGCCGGCAATCCCCAAGATGGCGATGACGGGCAAGCCATTTCCGGTACTTGGACGAGGTTTCGCCATGAGTGGCGATGGACCAGCGGCCAAGGGATTGGCATCGGACAAGCCAAGTAGCGCCGAATCATCCGACAATGGCGCAGGCTCCTCCACCACCTCCAACTCTTCCAGCAGGGGTGCAAGTTCGCCTTGGCAGGCGCGGCACGGGGGCCAAGGTGGGTTATCGCGACCCAACTGATACATTTGCCCACACGCCAAACATTGAAGCTTCGTCGCCACACCGACCTCCGCTGCGCAATTGAAGATAAGTCGCCTACATCGCAGTGGGGGTATTGTCGCATCCGGCGCGCTGCGAGAAAAGTGGATTTTCGATTTTCTTATACGACGAATCGACCGCTATAATCAGGCCACCCTAGCACCACCCTTCGATCCAACCTCTCCGGGGAGAATGCCATGCGACTGCCCGCCCTCCTTGCTTCTTGCACCCTCCTGCTGGCAACCATTTGCCTCGCCGCTGATCCTCTGCCGGTCATCAGCGACGTGGCGGCCCAACCGCTCAAAGCGCAAGTCAAGCGTCTGACGGAGTCGCTGGAATTCCTCGGCCAACCTCTGACCAAGGAGCAACAAGAGTCTCTTTCCGCCGCGCTTGCCAAGGAAGACGATGCCGCCTGCGTTGAAGCCCTCCAGGCGGTGCTCGATCCGCTCTGTATCGCCGGCGTAAATGTGAATCCCGAGAGTCGTGTGAAAGCGGTGCCGGGAACCGCGCCAGCGAAACTGACGCAACAAGGTTGGAAGGTGTTTTTGGTCAAGGTTCACAACGAAGCAGGCGTCACCGCGCCGCTCCGCGCAAGCAGCCCCAATGCCGCGCCGTTGGTCAAGGGCTCCAGCGGCAGTCCCGATCCTAAGCCGACGATTAAGCCTGCCGATGTGTCGGATCGTTGGTTGGAATTGATGACGTTCGACCAACAACCCATGAACAAAACACTCTCCGGTTTGGCACTCGAATATCGCCTGGTGCAACTTTACAGCCGCGAAGCAGGCCAGCGCGAAGCGAAGTTGGCGTTCGATGTGGGGCAAGGGACGCAAGACCTGGGCTTTCGCAACGAACTCAACATCTTGTTCGAAGCCGCCCCCGCCGTGCGTGTGAAACTGGAAGTACTGGATGACGATGGCACACCAACGACCGCGAGTTTTGTTTTCAAGGATGCACTAGGTCGCGTCTTTCCCGCGCGCTCACGCCGCCTAGAGCCTGATTTGTTCTTCCACGATCAGGTTTATCGCGCGCATGGCGAAGAGATCCTGCTTTCGCCTGGCAAATACACCGCCACCTACACGCGTGGGCCGGAATACCATATTCTCTCTCGGAATATCGAGGTTCCCAATGCGCCCGAACATCGCGAATCGTTCCGACTCAAGCGTTGGATCAAGCTGGCCGAGCGCGGTTGGTACTCGGGCGATCATCACGTGCATGCCGCAGGCTGTGCGCACTACGAAGCACCGACGCAAGGCATCACACCCGAAGCCATGATGCGGCACATTCATGGCGAGGACTTAAATGTCGGCTGCGTATTGTCATGGGGCCCTTGTTGGTACTTCCAAAAGCAGTTCTTTGAAGGAACGACCCACAAGTTATCCCTTAAAGATTATTTGATGCGATATGACGTTGAAGTCTCTGGCTTCCCCAGTTCGCACGCCGGGCATTTGTGTTTGCTGCGACTCACCGAAGATGACTATCCCAACACGACCAAGATTGAAGAGTGGCCCAGTTGGGACTTGCCAGTGCTGCAATGGGGCAAGAAGCAGAATGGCGTGGTGGGTTTCTCGCATAGCGGTTGGGGGCTGCAAGTTCCCGGTACGCAATTGCCAAACTACAACGTTCCCAAGTTCGATGGCATCGGCGCGAATGAGTATGTGGTCGATGTTGTCCACGACGCTTGCGACTTCATCTCCGCCGTTGATACGCCGATCGTTTGGGAACTTAACGTCTGGTATCACACGCTCAATTGCGGCTACACGTGTCGCATCAGCGGCGAGACGGACTTTCCCTGCATCTATGGCGAGCGTGTCGGCTTGGGACGGGCGTATGTTAAATTGCCCCAGGATCAGCCGTTCACGTTCGATAACTGGGTTTATGCCTTGCGCGATGGCCGGAGTTATTGTTGCGACGGCTTGAGTCATCTCTACGATTTTCAGATCAACCAATTGCCTGTCGGCGAAAAAGGAGCCGGTGGACGTAATAGCGTGCTGGCCGTGAAAGCTGGCGAGAAGTTGAAGATCGAGGTGAATGCCGCTGCGATGTTGGAAGATAAACCGCGGGATGATATTCGCCATAAGTCGCTCGATGAAAAGCCGTACTGGCATGTCGAACGGGCGCGCGTGGGGGAATCGAAACAGGTGTCGGTGGAATTAATCGTTAACGGCCAGCCGGTCGCCAGCAAGTTGATCGACGCCAATGGCAACACGACCGAAGTCACCTTCGACTACACGCCGGAGCGATCGAGTTGGGTGGCGCTGCGTATCTTCCCCAGTTCACACACGAACCCGATCTTTGTCGAGGTCGATGGGCAACCGATTCGCGCCAGCCAACGCAGCGCACAATGGTGCTTGGATGCGGTCGATCAATGCTGGAAATCCAAGGTCAACAACATTCGTCCCGCCGAGCGCGACGCCGCCTCTGCGGCCTACGATGTCGCCCGTGCCGCCTATCGCAAGATTCTGACGGAGTCGTTCGACGATAAAACGAAATAATGGAGCGCGGGCGTCCCGCCCGTTTTGGTAGTCATCGCAACACAACGCAGGGGACGAGTCGGGAGATTCACCCTTCAAGAGAATATGACCAATAACGATATCGCCAACGCATTCGATGAGATTGGCGACTTGCTCGAGTTTCAAGGAGCGAACTCCTTCCGCGTGCGGGCGTACCGCAATGCGGCCCGTGTGCTGCGCGATTTTTCGGAATCGGTAGCGACGATCGCGGCGGTTGAATCACGAGCGCTAACGGATATCGATGGCATTGGCAAAGACCTCGCTGAAAAGATCATGCAACTGCTGGAGACCGGCGAAATCAAGCAACTCCAGGAACTGCGTTCGCAGGTCCCAGAGAGCGTGCTGGCGTTGCTCCGCATCCCCGGCCTAGGACCGAAGAAGGCGGCGGCGCTGTTTAACGAACTGGGGATCAAATCGCTCGATGAAGTGAAGGCCGCCTGCGAAGCGGGCAAGGTCAAGGAGCTCAAAGGCTTTGGTGCCAAGACTGAGCAAATGATCTTGCAAGGTATCGCGATTGCGGCCACCGCCAGCGTGCGGATGTACTGGTCGAGTGCCGACACGATCGCGCAATCGCTCAGGGAATACCTCGTTAGCTGTCCCGCTGTGCAGCAATGCGAATTGGCGGGTAGCTATCGCCGACGCAAAGAAACCATCGGCGACTTGGACGCGCTGGTGGTGGCGAAAGATCACAAGGCGGTGATGGACCATTTCGCCAAGTTCGCCGAAGTGCAAGATGTCATCGCGCGGGGAGATACGAAAATGTCAATCCGCACGCGCGGCGGATTGCAGATCGATTTGCGGGTGGTGCCCGAAGAATCGTTCGGCGCGGCCCTGCAATACTTCACTGGCTCCAAGGAGCATAACGTCGTTGTCCGCGGCATGGCGAAAGATCGAGGGCTGAGGATCAACGAGTACGGCGTTTATCGCATCGTTGGCGATCAGGAAGAGTACATCGCCGGACGGACCGAAGCAGACGTCTATGCCACGCTGGACTTGCCGGTGTTTCCGCCGGAACTGCGCGAGAACCGCCAGGAGTTCGTCTGGGCGGCACGAGGCAAACTGCCGGAATTGATCGTTGAGTCGGATCTGCGCGGCGATCTGCACATGCACACCTCGGCCACCGATGGGAGCGGCACCATCACCGAGATGATTGACGCTGCACAGGCGAGGAATCTCGATTACCTCTGCATCACCGATCACTCGCAGCGCGTTTCCATGGCGCGCGGCCTGGATCCCGCGCGATTGCGGGCCCAGTGGCAAGAGATCGATGCGATTCGCCCCGACCTGCCGAAGAACTTCACGCTGCTCAAAGGGATCGAGTGCGATATTTTGGAAAAAGGAGGCATGGATTTGCCCGACGATGTGCTGGCGGAGGGAGACTTCATCATCGCGAGCGTGCATTACGGCCAGAAGCAATCCCGGCAGCAAATCACAGAGCGGATTCTGGGTGCGATCGAGAATCCGCACGTTTCCATGATCGCTCATCCTACCGGACGCTTGATCAATGAACGCGAGGCGTATGCGGTCGATCTCGATGCCGTGTTCGCCGCCGCAAAAAAACACCGCAAACTGTTGGAACTCAACGCCAATCCCGCGCGGTTGGATTTAAACGATGTGTACTGCGCGGCGGCTAAGACCCACGGCATTCCGATCGTCATTAACACCGACGCCCATCGCCCCGAGCATGTTGGCCTGTTCCTCTACGGCATCCTGCAAGCCCGCCGCGCCGGCCTGACCAAGCACGACGTCGCGAATACGCAAAGCTGGCAAGCGATGAGGAAGTTGATTGGGAAATGACCTGTTTCGCTTCCGTTTCCTCGCCCCTGCCCGCCGACTCATCCTGAGTACAAAGCACACCTTCCCGCGTTTGCTATAATAGAGCATCTCGCATTTGTGACTCCCCAGCGCATGGTGACGGTTATGCGGCGGAAATGGCTTATAGCAGCAGTTTTGATGGCGGTCCTCGTTCCCACGCTGTTCGTGTGGGGGCAAAACAAAGCGCCGCGGTCCAAGCCGAGGGCCGAGCTCCCCAAGTGGGATAAAGCCGATAGCGGCGATTTCTTCGCGGATGTGTTCAAGGAAGGGGTCGTCGGTACGCGTCCCGATCTGGGAAAGGTTGCCGCGACGCCCAACACAGGCGGACCGCCCACGACCGGCGGTGATAATCCCGCGCCCCCCGGCGGCGTTTACGCCTGGTCGCAATTGATCTCCCCTTCGACGATCGAGGATGAGATCAAATCGAGCAAGAAGGTGATTGATGAGGAAGTCTCTACGCCTGCCAAGTTCGCGGGCAACGGCTATAAGACGGCGCGCAAGCAATTCTCGGTGTTGGCGATAATGTTCGCAATCATCGGCGAATACGATGGCGAAGTGCGTTGGAAAGCCGATGGTCCCGCGGCGCGCGACTTATTCGGTCGTACGGCTTCGAACTGCAAAGTTGGCACCATTCAGGTTTACAATGAAGCCAAACTGCGTAAGGTGGAATTGGAAGATTTGCTCAACGGCAGCGGCCTGAAAGATCGTCAAGGTGAAGCTAAAGCCGTTTGGAATACGGTCACGGATCGCTCACCTTTAATGCAAAGGTTGCAGGCGGGTTTCGACGAACGGATGAAACCTTGGTCGGGAAACAAAGCGGAATTCAAGGACCACGCGGAAGAGATGATTCACGAAGCGCAACTCGTCGCGGCCTTCGCGGAAGTTCTCAAGAAGGATGGCATGGAAGATGGCGACGATACCGACTATGCCGACTTCTGCAATCGAATGCAAAAGGCCGCGCAGGATATTGTCGATGCTTCAAAACGCGATGACTATGACAAAGCCCGCGCCGCCATCGGCGAGATCGACAAGTGCTGCACCGAATGCCATCAGGGGTATCGAAGTTAGTAGTCATCACGAACCGCGTGAGTAGCCTGACGATCCAACGCATAGTACTCATCACGCTCCGCGTGATGTCGCCTGACGACCCAACCCACGGCTACGCACCCATCTTTGCCAACAGGTGTTTGGTGGCGCGACCCGTGAATAGCGCGCCAGATGGCAAGTCCCAGCAGCATCACGACGGAGCGTGATGGATACATAGTACTCATCACGCTCCGCGTGATGTCGCCTGACGATCCAACCCACGGCTACGCACCCATCGTTGCCAAGAGGTATTTGGTGGCGCGACCCGTGAATAGCGCGCCAGATAGTACCTCCCTCCTCGTCCTGACAGATTCTTGCGTTGCCGCTATGATGGGGAGGTACCCCAATACTTAGGAATTGCGCGCCATGAGTTCGTCCCAGCCTGTTCAGCAATCCGCCGTCACC